>JAUVLI010000009.1 GCA_030600775.1 Fidelibacterota bacterium
CAACCAGTTGCAATTATTTCAATCTATAAAAACTCTTCCAAATTGTTAATGCTTAGCAAAAAAGATCAAACAGTTGATAAGATCCTTGATCTTGTCCCAGATATATTAAACAGATTCTCACCTAAAAAAAATAACAAAAAGGAGAACAAATAATGGATATTTCTACATTAAAAAACATAACATTGTTCGAGGATTTAAATGACGAAACCCTTGAAAATATTCTAAAATTTTGTAAAAATAATCATTATCACAAAGATAATATCATTCTATTTGAAGAAGACCTCGGAGATTTATTATTTTTTATTATAAATGGGAAAGTTAAAATTAGTCGCACTAATGAAGCTGGGAAAGAGATAATATTATCAATAATAGAAGAAGGTGATTATTTTGGCGAAATGTCAATCTTAGACGGAGAAAACAGATCTGCAAATGCAGTTGCTTTATCGGATGCTAATGTTTTTATCATCAACAAACCGGACTTTTGTTTTATTTTGGAAAAGTATCCCAAAATAACTATTCGCTTATTAAAAGATCTAACAAGCAGATTGCGGAAAGCAGACAAATTAATTGAAAGCTTATCATTGAATAATGCAGAGAACAAGATCTGTAATACCATTTTAGCTATTGCTGAAGAAACGGGAATGCATAAAAGTGGAAGTGTTACTGTTAATAAAATGCCAAGTCAAAAAATAATTGCAAATATGTCCGGAACATCAAGAGAAACAGTTTCAAGAATATTCTCTAAACTAAAAACAAAAAAGTTAATTAGTATTAGAAACCATAAATTAGTTATAAATAGTTATGAAGATTTTCTAAAAAAACTTTCCACTGATTAAATTTTATTCACCAGAATATTTAACAGTAGAATATATATTATAATTATTAAGCACTTTTCTGCCTCCAAGATCCGGCAATTCTATAATAAAAGCAATTGCTTTTACAATACCTTTTAGTTTCTCTATTAAATCAATAGCTGCTTTTGCCGATCCGCCTGTAGCTAACAGATCATCAATTAATAAAACATTTTGACCCGGTTTCACTGCATCTGTATGTATTTGAAGTGTATTTGTCCCGTACTCAAGTGAATATTCTTGAGAAATATATTCACCAGGTAATTTTCCCGGTTTTCTTATCGGTACAAATGGCAAATTCAATTTATACGCCAAAGCACCTCCAATAATGAATCCGCGTGATTCAATACCGGCTACAATGTCAATATCCATTTGTTCGTATCTTCCTGCTAAGTCATCTATTACCATTTGATAACCTTTCGCATCTTTTAATAAAGTGGTTATATCACGAAACATGATCTCCTTAATGGGAAAATCCGGTATTGAACGAATTTTTGATTTGATCAATTCTTGGGTTGTTTTGTTCATTTTTTGTCCTTTATTTTTCTGTAATATAATAATATTTTAATGTAAAATGAATTATTAAATTAAAATATTTTATACTAATTTGACCATATTTTTGCAATGAATTTATCAAAGAATTCAATAACGAGTGTATAGAATAGCGCGAACTAAAATTGTTCGTATTAAGATATTTTAAACAATTTTAGATAAAATAGAAAAAAATCTCTTTTAGGTTGACTTTATCAAAAAATTGTCAGATATTATAATGGTATTAGAAATAGGAGGAAAATAAAATTAAGATCTATTATTCCCACGCAAAAATGTGGAAAAAATTATATATTTAAACACCGCTCAATCGGTGTTTTTTTAATGTCAATTTTTTTATAAATTAAGGAGCATTATATGCATAAAACAATAAATCAACTTATTAAACTCCAATCATTAGATAATGAACTAAAAACAATTAATGACAAATTAGGTGATCTGCCCGAGACGGTAAAAACACTTAAATATCAAATAGAGGAAAAACAGGAAGAAAATAAGAAAAATTCAAAAACGATTGTTGAAAATCAGGCCTTAATTCGGAAAAATGAAGCGACGACAAGCGATGCTAATGTTGCAATGAAAAAATATCAAGAACAGTTATATCTCGTAACCACAAACCGAGAATATGATGCATTAACAGCTGAAATAGATTTTTCAAAAAAAGAAATATTAACAGCGGAAGATGCAATACTTATGGCAGAAGAAAATAATGAAGAGTTAAAAGAAAAAATCAAAGCAACCGAAATAAATATTGAAAAAATAAAAGAAGAATTAAAAAATGCAAAAAAAGACCTCAAACAAACAATAAAAAGCACAGAAACGGAAAAAGAAAAGCTTGAAGCAGAAAAAGAGAAGATAACAAAACTTATACCCAAAAAATATCTTAATATTTACAAAAGAGTTTATAATGCTAGAAATGGTTTAGCGGTTGTGCCAATTAAGCGTAATGCATGTGGAGGTTGTAATAACAGAATAATTCCACAAAAAAGAGTCGAGATTTATAAAGAAAATAAAATATTTGTGTGTGATGTATGTAATCGTTTCCTTTATTCAGAAAAAGCTATAGATGATGAACATAAATAACAAAACCAAAGTTGACAAGGTGGTCGCCTTAAAAAAGGAGGAAAGTCCGAACTTCGCAGAGTATGATGCCGGTTAAGGACCGGCCGAAGTGATTCGCGGGAAAGTGCCAAAGAAAACAAACCGCCAAAGTATCTTAATTGATACTGGCAAGGGTGAAAAGGTGTGGTAAGAGCACACCGGTCAGATAGCAATATCCGATGCTTGGAAAACCCCATCAGAAGCGATACAAATAGGAGAAAGATATGTGCAATATCAAGTTTTACTCGAACTTATTTTCTCCGGGTTGTTGCAAGATCTTTAAAAGTAATTTTTAGACTAGATAAATGATCATCATTCTGACTTGTCGGAAAACAAAATTCGGCTTATTGTCAACTTTGGATTTCAAAAAAAATAAAAAATATTATGAAATGGCAATTAAAAGATATAAAACCTGAAACTATATTAGAACATAGTAAAGTAAATAAAACATCGTATTTGTTTAGTAATATTCTTTTATCCAGAGAAATTGTTACAAAAAAAGATATTTATAAATATTTTCATCCTGAAAATTCTGAATTATATGATCCATTTTTATTAACTGATATGAATAAGTCAGTTGAGAAAATTCATGATATTATCGAATCAGATAAAAAAATACTTGTTTATGGTGATTATGATGTAGATGGAGTAACTTCAACTTCTTTACTATATTTATTCTTTTTAAAGTTTTCTTCAGAAGTCATCTATTACATTCCCGACAGAGAAAAAGAGGGATATGGCTTATCAAAAAGAGGAATTGATCATGCAAAAGAAAAAAATGTTTCATTGATCATAACTTGCGATTGCGGAATAAATAGTATTAAAGAAATTGAATATGCTAATTCAAAAGGAATTGAAACAATAGTTACCGATCATCATCAACCGGATGCCATTTTGCCCAAAGCTTTCTCAATCATTGATCCTAAAAGAAAAAATGATATTTATCCTAACAAGGATTTAGCCGGCGTTGGTGTAGCTTACAAATTGATATATGCTTATTGTTTGAAATATGACATTCGGTTAAAAACAGCAACTGATTTTTTAGACCTTGTTGCTCTTGGTACAGCTGCGGACATTGTACCAATGAAAGATGAGAATCGTATTTTGACATATAGAGGAATAAAAAAGATAAATAGTGGAGATATTAGAATTGGGTTAGCTGAATTAATAAGAACATGTAATTTGCAAGAAAAAAAATTAAATGTATCTGATATTGTTTTCAATATTGCTCCGCGATTAAATGCCGCTGGAAGGGTAAGCAATGCAAAGAAATCAATCAAATTATTGACTACTACAGAAATCAGAATGGCAAGAGAGTATTCTGATATTCTTGACAAAGAGAATCTACAAAGAAGAACCATTCAAGATGATGTATATGAAAGCGCTCTATTTCAAATACAAGAAAAATATGGTGAAAATATTCCTAAAATTATCATATTAAATAGCAACACTTGGCATCCTGGAGTAATTGGAATCGTCTCTTCAAAAATCAAAGAATCCTTTTATCGCCCAAATTTTCTAATTTCATTTCGTAATGGAATTGGTAAAGGAAGCGGTAGAAGTATCAAAAAATTTAATTTGTATAATGCTTTGACAAGTTCAAAAAAATATTTAGAAGGATTCGGAGGCCATTTCGCCGCCGCAGGGCTTAGCATCAAAAAACAGAACTTAGAAAATTTCGAATCATCTATATCCGATTATACGGACAAAAATATTGATGATGAAAATTTAATAAGGATCTTACCAATTGATGCGGAAATACAGTTAGAGAATATCAATGCAACATTATTAAAATTTATTGATAGAATGATGCCATTTGGTCCGGGCAATATGCGTCCAATATTTTGCATGTACAAAGTGCATCCATATAGAGCGAAAATATTGAAAAATAAACATTTAAAATTTTCTGTGAAAAATGAAAATTTATATTTAGATTGTATGGGTTGGGATATGGTTGACAAATTTGAATTGATTATGTCATCCAAAAAAGAGATAAACATAGCTTTTGTGCCAACAATAAATGAATGGAATGGAGTAAAAAATATTCAATTAATAATTAAAGATATAAAAGAATAGGAAAATAATGGGAACGAAAATTAGTGGATTTGGTTTTTATGTACCGGATAATATTGTAACAAATTTTGATCTGGAAAAACAATTTGATACATCGAATGAATGGATCATTGAACGAACTGGTATTCAAGAAAGACGATTCATAACTCCAAACGAAACAAGCACATCTGATCTATCTGTTAAAGCTGCTATCAAAGCACTTAAAATGGCAAATATCATGCCGGAAGATTTGGATTTGATCATTGCTGCGACATTGTCAGCCGATTATGATATCCCAGGAATGGGAGTAATAATACAAGACAAATTGGGATGTAAAGATATTCCTGCTATTGATATTCGTCAGCAGTGTAGTGGTTTTATTTATGGACTGGATTTAGCCGATCTGTATATTAAATCCGGGAAATATAAAAAAGTACTTCTTATTGGAGCGGAAATTCAATCGACTGGATTAAATTTAACTGACAAAGGAAGGGATTTGGCTGTTTTATTTGGCGATGGGGCTGGTGCTTTTGTGTTAGAAAATTCTCAAGATAATTCGGATATTATTGATTCCATTTTACATTCTGATGGTAAATATTATAAAGAATTATGGAAAGAATCTCCGAATTCTACCCAGACAGGAAGAATTGTTATTGAAGATATTCAAAATGGAAAAATATATCCAAAAATGAATGGACGAACTGTTTTTAAACATGCCGTAACAAAAATGCCTGCAGTTGTATTAGAACTATTAAAAAGAAATAATATTACCAAAGAAGATATTACACAAATAATTCCTCATCAGGCAAATTTCAGAATTACCCAAATGGTAGCAAAACGACTTGGATTATCGATGGATAAAGTATATTCAAATATTCACAAATACGGAAATACAACTGCCGCTACAATTCCAATTGCTTTTACCGAAGCATATAATGAAGGAAAATTTAAAAGGGGTGATTTAGTTATTACAGTATCGTTTGGTTCTGGGTTTACCTGGGGAGCAAATTTAATAAAATTTTAGCTTGGAGTTAAAAATGGATCCTAAAAATATATTAAAAAGCGACAAGAATTACATTAAAGTATTGATTGTTTCTACAATAATCATTTTAATAATGTTAATGATTTCCAGAGAGAAATCTTTTTTATCATCTTATCAAGTAGGGGAAATCACCAGAGAACCAATAATTGCCCCGTATGATTTTGATGTCTTAAGACCTCAATCTAAGATAGATAAAGAACAAAAAGAAGCCATAAAAAATGTCCCTGCCGTTTTCGATAAAAACAACGCACGCCCACCTGTTCAAGAGAAAAATATAAGTAACTTTTTTGATCTTACGATATCATTAAGAAAAATTAATAATAATTTAACTCTTAATAAGAGGAAAAAAGAACAATACAAATATTCACCTGAAAAATTACAAAAAATTAATAAAGAAACAGAGACAGATAGTATAGCTTTTGAAAAAATAATTAAAAAATTTAAAGAACAATATATAATTGATATCACCAATTCTCCATTTAATGAATTGTACAAACCTACCGATAATAAGACAATTAATTTAGAAACCATTAAAAATGAATTGATAACTACTGCTTCATTTTTATATAAAAGTGGAATAGTTGATATTCCAAAAGATTCTATTAAGTCAATCCAAATAGCGATTTCCGAATCGGGTGAAGAAAAAATATTACAAAAGGAAATTATATATGACAGAGCCGGTGTTGTAGAAATTGCATCACAAAAAATATACTTAAAATTCAATGATTTTAGTCACAATAAAAAACAATTAATATCTCGTTTATCAAAATTGTTCATTGATCCTAATTTAATTTATGATAAAGAAAGAACAAAAAAGCGTCAACAAGATGTTTTAAGCAGAATACCATTAGTGGATGATAAAATTTTAAAAAATGAGAAAATTGTTGGTGCTAACACAAGAATTACTAAGGATATTTTTAGAAAATTATATTCTTTAAATAAAGCTGAATCAATCAAACATACTAATTCAATGGGATTTAAATATTTTATTTCTTTAATTAGCGATTTTATTATCATTATTATTATTTATTCACTATTTATTATATTTTTATTCAACTATAGAAAAAACATTTTAAAAAACAATAAATTATTTATACTGATCGCACTCTGTCAAATAATCGTGATATTGTTTGGATTCCTTATCACAAAAATTCCATTCATAACAATTGTTTTTTTCCCAATGATTATTTCGGCCATGTTAGTAACAATATTTTTTGACGAAAGAACAGCAATTTTTAGTTCTATAATAATTCTTCTTTTAATGTCTTTCGTTTTTGGTAATCATTTTAAATTTTTGATCATTCACTTATTACCTACTATGATAGCAATAATAACCGTCAGAAATTTGAGAAATCGAGATCAAATATTCCGCCCAATAGGTTGGGTTTCTCTTGGATATATTATTACCGTATCGGGTTCATATTTTATTTCCCTATACTCTTATTTTGATCTTTTTACAGAGATCGCATTTGCACTTGGAAATGTACTTTTGTCAGTTTTAATTACTTACGGATTGGTCAACTTGTTTGAAAAAATGTTTGACATTACCACTGATATTACATTGTTGGAATTATCGGATCTAACTCATCCAATATTAAAAGAACTATCATTAAAAGCTCCCGGAACATTTAACCATTCAATTACGGTGGGAATGTTAGCTGAATCTGCTGCAGAAGAGGTTAAGGCAAATAATTTACTGGCAAGAGTTGGTGCATATTATCACGATATCGGTAAAATACCTAAAGCCGAATATTTTATTGAGAATCAAAATGATGGTAAAAATAAATTAGATCTATTAAAACCTCGTATGGCAGCAAAGGTAATTATTAATCATGTTAAAACAGGTCTAGAGATGGCACAAAAATATAAACTACCTCAAAAGATAAGGGATTTTATCAGCACTCATCATGGAACAATGACGGTAGCATATTTTTATAACAAAGCACAAAATAACGAAGATTCTAAAGAAATTGATGAAAGTGACTTTAAATATAATGGGCCAAAACCATTTACAAAAGAAACAGGTATAATAATGATCGTCGAAGCAATTGAAGCCGCAATAAGATCTTTAAAAAATCCGACTCAAAATGATATAGAAAACATTTGTAATAAAATAATCCAAAAACGATTAAATGAAAACGAATTAGAAAACTGTCCATTAACATTTGCAGATTTAACGAAAATAAAAAAAGCTATTTTACCAAAATTAAACAGTATGTATCATAAAAGAATTGCATATCCCGATGATAAAGAAAACAAATCAACCAAAGATGAAGAAAGCGAATCAACAAATCAACATTCTTAATGAGTTAAACAGTGATTTGCCATTAAAAAATAAGGCAATAAAAACAATCGTTGTTGTAGTTTTGGAACATTATAAGATTTATTCTTATAGCATAAATGTTGTAGCCGTCGGTGACGAAACATTAAGAAAAATGAAAAAAAAATATTTCAATAAAAATTTATATACAGATGTCATATCATTCTTATTAGAAAAAAATAGTAATTTTATTGAAGGTGAAGTTTATATTTGCCCTAAAGTAATAAAAGTAAATGCCCCAGAATATGCAAGTTCCTTTAAAAAAGAATTTGCAAGAGTCGTGATCCATGGCATTTTACATTTATTAGGATACGAAGATGAAACAGATGAACAGAAAAAGGAAATGCGTAACACGGAAAATAAATTTTTAAAAGAGTTGAATTATGACAATTGATACAAATTTCATTCTCGAAATAATTGGTTTCTTAATTTTAATTGTTTTATCCGGACTATTTTCAAGCAGTGAAACCGCTTTTTTAAACTCGCAAAAACAAGAATTAAAAAACCTCTCAGACAATGGCTATAAAAAAGCAAAATATGTTCTAAAACTACTTCAGACACCAAAATATTTATTGATCTCTATTTTAATTGGAAACACTGTTGTAAATATATCAATTTCTGTTCTATCGGCGATAATTGCCTATGATATTGCTGTAAGTTTTTCATTGGGGAAAATTGGAATTGTATTAATTCAAATTATTGTTTTAACATTTGTCATATTGATCTTCGGTGAAATATTACCAAAAATAATTGCTATTCGTTCATCAACAAAACATAGCATGAGAATGAGCAGTTTTATTAAGATCATATATATAATATTTTGGCCATTAACCTGGTTCTTTTATCATTTAACCAATGCGATCAAATTAATGTTTAGTGTCAAAAATGAAAACATAATTAAGACAGAAGAAGATTTCCATACGCTTGTGGAAATTGGAGAGAGCAAGGGAACCATAAGAAAAAAAGAAAAGGAAATGATAAAATCATTGATGAAATTTTCCGACACCGTTTTAAGAGAAATAATGATACCGCGTCCTGACATTCAAGCAATAAACATCAATAGAGGATTACCCTTTGCTTTAGAATTCATTAAAAAACAATCCTATTCAAAATTTCCTGCATATAAAAACAATCTTGATAATATAGTTGGATTTATATTCACTAAAGATGTACTGCCATATTTTGACAATGACGATATCAACATTTCATTGAACTCTATCATCAGACCTGTTCTTTATGCACCTGAAAGTAAGAAGGTATCCAAAATGCTTCGGGAATTTCAAGATAGAAAAACAAAAATAGCAATTGTCATTGACGAATTCGGCGGAACCAGCGGAATGATCACTTTAGAAGATATTTTAGAAGAGATCTTAGGCGAAATTCAAGATGAACATGATAATGAAACAGCTCCTATAAAATATCTAAATGATGGGGATATTTTAGTTAAAGCAAGTATAAACTTGGAAGATCTAAGCAAAGAATTATCCATATCATTTCCGGAAGGAAAAGATTATGATACATTAGCTGGATTCATTATGGACAAATTAAATAAAATCCCAAGCAGATCAAATGAATTCAATTACAATAATTATAAATTCATAGTTGAAAAAATGGAAAAGCGACGAATAATAGATATAAGAATTAAACAAATAAAGCAATAATAATTTAAAATTTAACAACAAATATATTTAATTGTATATTCATTAACAATTTCTTATATTACAGTGAAAAATAAAGGAGATTTTCAATGGGTGTAATGAACAGAATGAGAAATAACATGAAGATAATACTTTTAGTAGTTATCTTTGCATTTGTACTAACAATCATATTTAGTTGGGGAATGGGTGGTTTTAAAGGTAAAAAAGGCCAAAATCTCATTGGAAAAATAAATGGTACAAAAATAACTACCAACCAATATTTTAATGCATTAAATGAACAGAAAAAAAAGTATCATGAACAAAAAGGACAAGAACTGTCTTTACAAGAGCAGGAACAGATAAAGGATAGAGTTTGGGAATCAATAATAAATGAAGTTCTTTGGCAAAATGAAATAGCAAAACGAGAATTGACAGCTAACGGCGATGAAATTTATTTCTATTTGGAATCAAATCCACCGGAATTTTTACGCAGGCATGAAGCATTCCAAACAGATGGAAAATTTGATATTAATAAATATCTAAAAGCAATTCATAATCCACAAGGCGATGAATGGATTCCAGTAGAAAATTATGCCAGATCTACAATCCCATATATCAAATTAAATAATTTTATCACATTAACTGTTTTTGTTAATGAAACCGATGCATTTGAAGAATATTCATATAAAAACACTAAGTATAATATTAATTATTTGTTAATACCAACAGAGTTATCCGATAATGATCCTATCGAAATTAATGACAAGAATATTAGTAAATATTATGAAAAAAATAAAAATGAAAAATATTTTATACCAGCGAAAAGAGTAATTCAGTATAAAGTATGGGATGTTAAACCTTCGCAAGAAGATACTACTTTGCTAATGAATGATATTGAAAATATTAAATTAAGATATAATGAAGGTGAAAAATTTAAAGATTTGGCTAGGATCTTTTCACAAGGTCCTTCTGCTGATCAGGGTGGTGACCTAGAATATATTGAAAAAGGTCAAATGGTTCCGAGTTTTGAAAAAGCAGCTTTTAATGCTCCTTTGAACAAAATTGTTGGACCGATTAAAACCCGTTTTGGTTATCATTTAATTTTAGTTACCGATAAAAAAATAGAAAATGGAACAACAAAACTCAAAACATCACATATTTTGTTAAAAATAAGCCCAGGCCCAAATACGATTGATAATATGCTAAGCGAATCTCGTATTTTTAGCTATGATGCAAAAGATTTAGGTTTCCCAAAAGCATTAATAGAACATTCATATAATGCAGATACTACAATTGGTGGTTTCACCCAAACTTCATTTTTCTTTAAGAAAATCGGTTATTTCCCTTACTTATCACGATGGACTTTCAAAAACGAAATTGGAACAGTATGTGATCCACTTCAATTAGAAGGGAAAATTATAGTCGCGCAAATCATGGAAGAAATCCCTGAAACATATAAACCAATAGATAAAGTTAAACAATCAATTATTTCTACACTTGAAAAAGATGAAAAGAAAAAGCTAACTTTAAAATTAGCAAACAAATTTCATAAGGAAATTTTAAGTAATAAAAGTGATCTAAATTTATTTGCAACAGAAAATGAAGATGTTGAATATTTCGAAAACACTAATTTTTCTTTAGATGATCCGCCTATTTCATTTATGAATAATAATATTTTTGCTCAGGTAATAAAAGCCATGGAAATTGGCCAAATTTCTCCACCTATAGAAGTGTATAACGGATATTGCATAGTTAAAAAAATAAATTCCAATGTCAATAAAACTGAATTTGAGGTGTCAAAAAGTTCCGAAATTGAACAGCTATTACGAGAAAAACAAACAAGAGAAACAAACAAATGGCAAAAATATCTAAAAGAAGAAAGTAAAATCAAAGATTATCGTTCTGATTATTTCTAATTTATTATAAAACATATTCCGTATAAAAATAAAAAACAGTGAAAATTCATTCACTGTTTTTTTATTTTGTTTATAATTTATATCTAATTAAATTAGTTGTAAATTTAAAAAGAGAATGAAATGATAAAAAATATTTTTACTGAACAATTACAAAAAGCATATAAGGAAAAACGAAGATTAGTTGCTCCGTTGATTGGTGCCCCCGGTCTCAATATTACCGAATCTACTATAAAACTCGCTCAACAAAATTATGGAGAACATTTTAAAGCATTAAATGCAATAGCAAAAACTTTTAGTCCTGATATAATTTTCCCATTGATGGATCTTTCGGTTGAGGCAAATGCCATCGGTTGTTATACACTTTTCCCAAAAGAAGAGAGTGCCACAGTTATGAAGGAACATTTTGATGATGATAAAATTACCAGATTGGAAAAAATAAATATTGCTTACGATACACGACTTTTAGGATATGTTAAAACTGTAAAATTGATGAGTATTAACTTGCCAAAAAACATAATGCGTGGAGCTTATGTAGCCGGCCCATATTCCCTGTCTTCATTGATGATCGGTGCAGAAGAAGCCGCTATGGCAACCGTAACAAATGAAGATTATCTTAAACGAATCTGCGATATTGCTACCGAACGAATTCAAAAATATATACACTTATTAATTGCTGCCGGTGTGCAGATCATTTGCATTCTAGAACCTACAGCCGTCTTGCTTGGACCTGACCAATTTCAACAATTTTCTGCGAGTTATGTTCGCTATATAAATGAAAGTTTAAAATTTACCGGCGTTACAACGATGTATCATGTTTGTGGAAACGCTACGCATCTCATTGAAAATATGAGTCAAACAGGTGTAGATATATTAAGTTTAGATTCAGCTCATGTAGGAGTCGATCTCCCTGCTGTAGCAAAACAAATACCACAAGAAACTACTATTTTAGGTAACATTAATCCCACTGGAAGTATTCTCACAGGAAGTCCTGCAGATGTGAAATCCGAGGTTAATTCTTTACTTGATAGTATGGATCCATATCCGAATTTTATTTTAGGTACTGGTTGTGATCTTCCTCAAGACACACCAATTGAAAATATAAAAGCATTTATGAAGATAGGAAGAGATCATAGGATAAAGTAATGATTTAAAAATCACTTTAATTTTTTATCGATTTGCTTTTTAACATTGTCCTTCAATATTTTTTCTCCCTTATCTTTTATTACTTCTATTTTTTCCTTTCCGTACTTGATAATGTCTTCTTTTGTTGTAGGAATTTTTTGACCGGTAATATATAGATAACCAGCATATAAGCCAATCAATATTAATAATGGAATTAAAAGTTTAAACAACCTTTTGATTAATGCAAAAATTATCACGATCACAAGAATAACAAATATGATCAGAAAAATCGGATTTGATGTTAATGTGTTAATAATTGAATCCATAAATGCTCCTTTTATTAAATTTAGAGGTCAGAAGTTAGATTTTCCACTGGTGTTGTTAATTGTTTTTAATGTGCTTACAAATATTGCTGTTAATTCATCAGCTTCTTTTAATATTTTGTTTAACATAGAACTATTGACCCAGTTTTTATGATTAATAATTTCCATCCAAAACAAAGTTTCACCAAATCAATAACATCTAATGAAAAGTGAAATGTCCTATCTTTTAAATCTGTTTTCATAATTTCTAATTTCTAACTTCTAACTTCTACAATCCACCCGTGAGTATCTTTAATCTTCCCATATTGAATACCGGTTATAGTATCATATAATTTTTGTGATTTTTTACCAATCTTTCTGTCATTCACAATAATGGATTTGCCTTTATAAAACATCTCCCCAACCGGTGAAATAATTGCAGCAGTCCCAATTCCAAATGCTTCTTGAAGTTTTCCATTTTTTGACGCTTCAACAATTTCTTCAATTTCAATTCTTCTCTCCTCAACTTTCCAACCCCATTCACGAGCGATCGTCAATGCACTGTAACGAGTTATTCCGGGCAAAATTGTTTTTTGTTCCAATGTCGGTGTTACCAAAACATCATCGATAACAAACATTATATTCATTGCACCTACCTCATCAACATAACGATGCTCTTTACCATCTAACCACAATACTTGAGAAAATCCTTCATCTTTCGCTACCTTAGTTGCATATACACTAGCAGCGTAATTAGCAGCTGCTTTTACTTCACCCAAACCACCTTCGACAACACGAGAAAATTCCGTTTCAACTTTGATTTTAATCGGATTTAATCCTTCTGCATAATAAGAAGCAACAGGTGAAGCAATTATCATGAATCTGTAAGTAGAAGATGCTTTTAATCCCAACATTTCATCTGTCGCAATTAAAAATGGTCGCAAATAAAGTGATTCTCCCCACTTTTCAGGAATGAAATCTTTATCTATTTTTATTAATTCTTTTAACCCATTCATAAAATCATCTTCATTCACCTGAGCCATTGCCATTCTTTTTGCCGATCTGTTCAAGCGAGCAATATTATCTTTCGGACGGAACATGCGGATCTTACCATCTACACCTTTGAATGCTTTCATTCCTTCAAAAATACTTTGTCCATAATGCAAAGTGATGTTTGCCGGACTCATTGGAAATTTTTCAAATGGTACGATTCCCGGTTCTTGCCATTTACCATTTGTATAATCTTGCATATACATATGGTCGGAAAAATATTTCCCAAAAAGCAAATTGTCATAATTAATTTTTGACTTCCCACTTGTCTTCACTTTTGTAATTTTCATTTGTTTTCCTCCCTTTTGTTTCTCTATTTTTTAAATTATTTGTTCAATTTGTTATATACATTTTGAAATAATGTTTCTCTGAAATCTTTATTGTCAATAATATCGTCTTCATTCATATTCACTGTAAGTGTATTAATTTCCCCGGTTTTTTCTAAATTTGAAATCCATCTATCATAATGAATATTCAATAGATGCAAATATTCAAGATCAATATTTTTCTCGTAATCTCTGCCTCTGGATTTTATATGATCGATTAAAGTATCTGTTGACGCTTTCAAATAAACGATCAAATCCGGCTTCTTCAAATATGAGGTCATTTCATTGAAAAGCTCATTATAATTATCCCAATCGCGTTTAGACATATTCCCAATTTCATAAATACTACGAGCAAATATTCGTGCATCTTCATAGATCGTTCTATCTTGTACAATTGTTTGTGTAAGTGATGATATTTTTTTCTGAACCTGAAATCTTTTCGACAAGAAGAATATTTGTAAGTGAAAACTCCACTTCTTCATTTCTTTATAAAAATCTTCCAAATAGGGATTATCAATTACAATTTCAAAATGTGGATCCCAATTATATTTTTCACAGATCATTTTGGTAAATGTCGTCTTCCCTACTCCAATATTCCCTGCTATACCGATATAATAATTTTTCATTTTGAAATGTTACCCTATTTTGCCTTCTAAATAATCTACATTTCCATCAATAATATAAACATTTGAAAATTCATTTACGAGTGATTTTTTACTTTTTGTTATTACTTTTAAATAATGCTTACTTAATCCTGAAAGATAAGCCCCATCATATTTTTCCCATAGAACAGAAACATCTTTTCCAAAAAACCTTTTAATGTATTCGCTTTTTAGAATAACTTCAAGTTTTCTTAGTTTTCTACTTCGTCTTTTTTTCAAATTTTCGTCAACTTGATCCGGCATTAAAGCTGCCGGCGTTCCCTCTTTTCTTGAATATCTGAAAATGTGCAAATGATTAAATCCTACCTTTTTAATAAATTCGTATGTTTCATTAAATAACTTTTCGCTCTCTCCGGGAAATCCAACGATTACATCGGTTCCAAGTGAAACATTAGGTATATTTTTTCTAATAAAATTTACTTTTTTTAAAAAATCATCGGTTGAATATCGTCGTCTCATTCTTTTTAAAATTTCATCAGAACCGGCTTGTAAAGATAGATGAAAATGTGGAGCGATTATTTTTGAATTTGCAATATGTAAGATCAATTCATTCGATAGCGAATTTAATTCTATAGAAGAAATCCTAATTCTCTTAATTCCATCAATTTTCTCAATTTCTCTGACCAGATCAATTAACTTTTTCCCCTTATAAAAATATGAACCAATATCAATTCCGGTAAGCACAATTTCCTTAAATCCATTTTTTACAAGATCTGTCGCCTCTTTTACAGAATCATTAAAATTCCTACTTGTCGGCAATCCACGAGCATAGGGAACTATACAATAACTGCAAAATTTATCACAACCAGTCTGAACTTTTAATATTGCACGTGTTCTTTCGGTCGTGCTTGTAAATTCCTTCTCAAAATATTCATTGTTTTTAATCGTATCAACTGCAACTTTTGGATTATTACTTTCTACGAATTTTTCCAAATATTCTAATATTTGAAATTTCTCTTTATTTCCAAGTATAAGATCAATCTCCGAAATATTTTTTAATTTCTGCCAATATACTTGTGAATAACATCCGACTGCAATTATTTTTCCATCAGGTGAAATCCGCTTTGCCTGTCGAATAATGTTACGACTTTTTTTTGCGGCTCGATTTGTTACAGTGCAAGTATTAATAATCGTTATATCAGATGATTCGCCATAAGGAATAATTTTAAAACCATTCTGACCAAATTCATTTTCAATTGCACTTGTTTCGGATTGATTTAATTTACAACCAAGTGTATAAAATGAAACTGTTTTTTGACCTTTAATCATGTTCGTAATTTACAATATTTTTACTTTATTTTCACGGAAATTTTTAAAAATTATTTTGGGTTAATGGCATTAAATTTGGGAATTAATATTTTTTATCGTATATTTTTATATGAAATTTAAGAAAACAATGATCATTTTTACAATAATACTTTTCTATAGTATCGGAATATCTCAGACTTCAATTGATAATAAAAAAACAATAAAAGTATTGTCTTTCAATATACTTCACGGAGCTACAACTGAAGGGGATTTCGACTTAGATAAAATTGCTAAAGTAATAAAAGATGCTGATCCAGATCTTGTTGCTTTACAGGAAGTTGACTTCAGAACAAATAGAGCAAAGAAATATGATTTGGCAACTGAGTTGGGTTACAGAACAAAAATGATCTCTCTGTTTGCTAAAGCAATGGATTTTGATGACGGAGAATATGGTAATGGTATTTTATCCAAATTGACATTTTTAAAAACGAGAAATATCGCTTTGCCTTATACTCAAGGAAACGAGCCAAGAACCGCAATTGAAATCACAACGATTTTAACTTTCGGAGATACAATTTCATTTATTAGCACACATTTGAATCATTTAGAAAGTGGGAAAGACAGATTGAAACAAGCTATAAAAATCAACGAAATATTTTCATCAAACAAATATCCAACAATTTTAGCAGGCGATTTAAATGATATTCCAAAAAGTAAAACAATTAATATTCTTGAAAATATTTGGAATTCATCTTACAATAAAGAAAATCCTCAACCGACATTCCCTTCTAATAAACCGGAAAGAAAAATCGACTATGTAATGTTTTTACCAAAAGAAAAATGGAAAATTCTTGAGACAAAAGTTATTCAAGATTCCATTGCATCCGACCACTGCGGTTATTTAGTAACACTTGAACTTTTAGATAAAAAATAAAAGCAAACAAATTTAATGAAAAACAGATCATTTAAAATATTTTTATTCATTAGTTTACTAATTTGTTTTAAGATATCAAATGCTGAAAATGTAACGATCGGTGTTTCAGATAAAATATGGATATATTTTGGATAAATATTTAAAGAAAATAAAATTTAATTTATTACAAAATAATTCAATAAAATATTTGGTGTTTGGTTTTATAAATGTTTATATTTAAAGCAGTATTAGTGATTAAGAGAAATGTTATGATAACAGAGCAAATAAGAACTTTAGAGTATATACAAGAATTCCTAGGATATGGTAGTTCAAGTAAAACAACTGAAATTTATACTCACATAACAAAAAAAGGTTGGGATAAAATAAAAAGTCCTATTGATAATTTGGAGCTTTAATGATTATTAAAGGTAGACATATACTCCCAAATCAGCATCATATATCTACCATAATGCAAAATCTAAAGGAAATATATGTCTACTCTTAGACATACATTAACGTTAGCCGAAATTGGTAATACAAACAGGAGGTGTCCAATGAAATCCTTATCGAGATCTTTCGTAATACTTGCATTCGGTTTTAGTATTCTCGCTGTCTTAGTTGGATGTAGCCCGCAAGGCTTAGACGACTATAACAAGGGTGTTCAGTATCAGCAAACGGGACAGATTGATCTTGCCGAGCAACAATTCAAGATCGCTTTACAGAGGAATCCTGAGATGGCAGAGGCACATCTGAATTTGGGACTAATCTACCTAAACAGAGGTTGGTATGACGGAGCAGAAACCAGCACAAAGAAAGCAGTGGAAATTTTTGAACGAACTCAAAGAACATGGGTTAAGGGTTCTACTTGGCGACAAACTCTTTCCATGGCGTATAACAATTTAGGTGCAATCGAAATCGGAAGGAGCATCGAGGTAGCATCTCAATTTGATTTAGCCACAGCAAAGGCTCATTGGGAGAAGGCCATGACCTTTTTTGGAAAGGCAGTAGAATTGGATCCGGCAAACTCGCAAGCACAAGTTAACATACAACGGGTCAAAAATGCTTATTGAACAATCTGTGGAATCTTGTCGACTACGGCTAACACGGTGTTTGTGGTTCGCTTCGCTCACGCAAATTGGCTAATGCCAACTTCACAAACACCGAAACCGTTGTGGGCAATTTTACAAAAAAATAATAACTTAAAACTTATTACTATGAGAAAAAGAATATTACTTTATTATTTCACAAGCTTTAAATAAAAAATAATGACTATTTATAATAATCAGAAAAAGACAAAATAATATTGCTAAATTTAATATTTAATTACTATGGATGAAAACATTACAAAATTAGTTGCTGTCATAATATTATTGTCAGCATCATTTTGGGTTAATAAAGATGCAAATTCCAGAGGAATGAATGCTAAGGTTTGGACTGTGTTTATTCTATTTTTTAGTATTCTTTCTTTGCCCATATATTTCATTTTTCGAAAGACTAAAGTGGAGTCTAGCAACCACATTAAAAACAGGGAGAATCTGAAAAGCCTTAAGAGTAGGATAAATTCAAAAAATAAAAGTATGAAAGTAATGTCTATTATTGGAATTGTTTTTTTAAGCCTATGTCTGCTGTTAATGATTGTTTTTTTTGATGAAGAACCCCCGGATGAAGAAGCTGCTGCCGGTATTGCAATATGGGGTTTATTATATGGTATGGCTTTGGCTATAGTTGGAGTTGTTTCTGCATCAAAGAAAACTAAATCTCAAATAACAGATTTCGCAACCGAATTAAACAAATTAGCAGAACTAAAGGAAAAAGGGATAATTACTGAAGACGAATTTAATCAGCAGAAGACAATGATAACTGGTATTTAAGAAAAATTTAAACCAGCCCATAACACGCAATATAGCAAAAAGCGGTGAAGTGCTTAACTGGAGCAGATTAAGCCCGTTTGGTCTTCATTTCGGTTTGATAGAGTATCACTTGCAATCCGCTTCATGCCATATTGCAACCGTTGTAGGGCATTTGAGGAAACCGCAGAAAAATTGGAGAATAATGAAAAAACTTGATACAAAAAATAAATTATTTCTTGAACTTGAAACTAAAAAACCAAATTGGTGGAAAAATATTGTTTCTGAAAAAGGTGTTTACATTGACATAAGAAAAGATAATTATATCGACATATATTTTAACGGTGGGAATATTATCCGAGAACTAAAATTTGACGGAACTAAGTATTCGGGTTCAATAAATTACAAATATTTGCTATCAGATAACTCTGAATATATTAAATATGACTTCTCTTTACCCAAAGTTAAATTGGCAAAAAAGAAAATAGATTTGTTAGCATTCTCAGATTTTGAACACAAAGAATTTAAACGCATAAAAGATAATATTTCTAAATACTATCCCGCAAGTTCAGAAAAAGGAATACAAGCAAAATTTGTGAACAAAACGGATTGTTTTTTGGATACAGAATTTGCTTATAATTATAAAAATACAAAATTACGAATTGACCTTGTTTGGATTGATGTTGTAAATAAGAAAATAATGTTTGTTGAATTAAAAACGATGGGAGACAGTCGATTATATACAAATGAGATTTACGACCAATTAAAGAAATACAATGACTTTGCAATAAACTTTGAAAAAGAAATTGTAGAGTATTATCAAAAAGTTTTTGAAATAAAGAAGAAACTAAATATTTTGCCAAAAGGTTTAACATCAATTAGTTCTTTAAAAGATTTCACATTGGAAAAGAAACCATTATTACTTTTTGGAGATTGTCAACAAAACTGGATTGATAATAATGCAAAGGATATTAATGCTAAAATTGATAATGTTGCTGTTGGTTCGTACTATTTTGGTGATACAAAATACAATTGCGATATAATTTCAAAAACAAACCGAAATAGGTATATCTTTTAATAATGAAATTTAAAATCCATAGGGGAACAAAAGAGATAGGCGGTTCGTGTGTTGAAGTCTGGACTGACAACACAAGAATATTGCTTGATGTTGGAATGCCATTCGTTGAGAAAGACGGAAAAGATTTTGAAAGTAATGTTTCCATATTTTACAAGTCGCAGATTAACGAATGAAGGAAATGAAAAAATATTATATCAATTTAAGAAATTCAAAATAACAAAAGAAGAAATAAGTAATCAATCAGAACAGATTGTAATGATTGTTCGACCTTTAATGCAAAAAGATTTAGAAAACATTAACGGAATTGAAGGCGGAAATCTGATATATTCAATGTGGGAAGGATATTTGCAAAAACCTAACACGAAAAAATTTATTGACTATTTGAAAAGCAGAAAATTTTCAGTTCATAAAATTCATACAAGTGGACACGCTGACACCAAGACATTGAAACAAATGGTTGATGCGATTAAACCGAAAAATATTGTTTCAATTCATACATTTGAAGGAGATAAATATAAGGATATATTTAATGAGCAAATAGTGGAATTAAAAGACGGAGAAATAAGAGAAATATAAAAAGATGAAAGAATATCAGCCCATAACACGCAATAAAAAAAATTGGGCAGATAGCAGTAAATATGAACGAATTAACAATAAATAAACAGTGTGGTAAATTGAAAGAGGCGTCGTCTAACTTCACATAACCAAACTATTACAAAATAATTCAATAAAATATTTGGTGTTTGGTTTTATAAATGTTTATATTTAAAGCAGTATTAGTGATTAAGAGAAATGTTATGATAACAGAGCAAATAAGAACTTTAGAGTATATACAGGAATTCCTAGGATATAGTAGTTCAAGCAAAACAACTGAAATTTATACTCATGTTTCAAAAAATGCAATTGCTAAAATAAAAAATCCTGTTGATGATTTTTTTAAAAAGAAGATTAAGAAATGATAAAAGAAAAATATACACAATTGTTGTTATCCCACCAAATAAGAGGTATAACAACAATAGGTTACACAAGTTATAGGCAAATTTAAAAAACGGACATCACGGTCAACATTAAGGCTGACCACCCAATGTGGCAAAAAAAACAAAAAGTGGAGACCAGAACCCACTTAAATAAACGGGGTGAAACCGAAAAACCTTACGAGTAGGGAAGTTTAATTTAAAAGGAGATATTATGAGTACAATTTTAGGAAAAGATGAACAAAAAATTAAAGAAGCTACATTCACAGCTAATTTAATTTTATTTTGGCTTAAAGCAAATTACGTTTTAACTAACAAAAGAGTAACCGGTCATACCCCAAACACTCTTTTTGGGCTAATTCCCTTAGGTAAAGCTCAAATTGCACAACCGTTAAAAACTATTGCTTCGGTGGCAAGTTCAACAAAATTTTCGTTTTTGAGACTTATCATAGGAGTTGTGTTCTTAGTAATAGGGTTCTCTATTATGGGATCTTCATTTTTTGGTGGGATAATACTGTTGATTTTGGGGGCTATTAATATTCTTAATTGCTTTACAGCTACATTTGTAATAACTAATAATGCAGGGCAAAGTACGGGTTATGAAATTTCTATTCTCGAAAAATCAAAAGTTGTAGCATTTACAAACGAAGTGAATACTGTTATTGCTGATTTATAATTTTCATTTCAAATAATGAGAGGTCTCTTTTATTAAATTGAGACCTTTTATTTTAGTATTAGGTTTTTGAAACATCATAATAAAGAAAAAAATACGGAATTGTAATACAAATCTTAAATAATGCAAATTAAACAAAATCAGTTACAGTCGAAATTGCTCGTCGTAGATAAGTATTTAGAATAAAATAAAAAACTGAAAAGACCTGAAAACCAGCCCATAACAACAAATATAGTGCATTTGGCAGATAGTGCTAAAAATGAAGATGATAGCAATAAACAAACATAGTAGTAAATTGAAAATTTGGAACGTTGAAATGCCAAACGCACCATATTCAAACCGTTATGCAAAATAAGAAACAAAAAAATTGAGATATATGAAAATATGTCAAATTTTGTAAAATAGATAAAAACCATTTGATGAATTTTTAAAAATTAGTAATATCAAAATCGTTTCATAAATTCCCATTCACAATTTTCAACATATTTAAACATTAAAGTTTTGTTATAAAAAATATAATTGTTAAATTTATTTAATAAAAATGGGATATTATGCAATTATTAATATTAGGAACAGCGTCGCAATTACCCGGGAAGAAAAGAAATCATAACGGCTATTATTTGAGATGGCTGAATGAGGGTTTTTTATTTGATCCGGGCGAAGGCACACAGAGGCAATTTTCTTATGCAGGAGCATCACCGGCGAAAATTTCTCGCATTTTCATTTCGCACTTCCACGGTGATCATTGCTTGGGTTTACCCGGAATCGTTCATAGATTAAATCTTATTCAAGTTCCAAATCCAATACATTTATATTATCCGGCTTCAGGAGAAAAAAATATTCACAATTTGTTGAATGGAGCACAGTTACATTTGAGAATAAATCTGGAATTTCATCCGATAGAAGAAGACGGAATTGTTTATGAAACCAACAAATACAAAGTAGAATCATTTGCTTTGAATCACAGTGTAGAAACATTCGGTTATCGGATCACCGAATTTCCGAGAATGAATTTTGATAAAAGGAGGTTAAGCGATTTGAAATTAAAAGGAGCAATTTTAGGCGAACTGGAAAAAAAAGGTGTGATCATTTGGCAAGATAAGAATATAAAAAGAGAAGATATCTCAACAAAAAGAGCCGGAAAAATATTTTCTTATGTCTTGGATACCGGCGTTTGCGAAAATATTGATCCTCTAATTAAAGATGCAACATTAGTGATAATGGAATCAACTTATTTATCGACAGAATCAAAATTGGCGAAAAAGTTTAAACATTTATCAGCCGACATTGCCGGAAAATATGCGAAAGATAACAGTGTGAAAAATTTAGTTTTGACTCACTTTTCTGAAAGATATACTGACCTTTCAAAATTTGAAGACGAAGTAAAACCAATCTTTGAAAATGTTCATATTGCAAAAGATCTAGAATTGTTAAATTATTAAAACAGAGGATTTTTATAAATGAAAAAAACAGAAAGACCAAATTGGGACGAATATTTTCTTGATATTGCAGAGGTAGTTTCTCGCCGTGCATCGTGCTTTAGAAATCATGTTGGAGCGGTTATTGTTCAAGATAAAGACATAATTTCTACCGGTTATAATGGAGCTCCATCTTTTCAAAAAAATTGCTTGGAAATTGGTTATTGTTATCGCGATAGACATAATATTAAATCCGGTACAAATCTGGAATTGTGTCGTGCTGTCGGCTCTCATGCCGAATCCAATGACATTGTTCTTGCAGAAAAAAACGGGCACTCGACTTCAAACGGAACAATGTATCTTTATGGACATACAATGATCTGTAATCAATGCAAGGCGATAATATCTAATGCAAATATTAAAAAAGAAAATCAAAAAGCACCTGATTGGAACGTGAAAATATTTTACCCAAAAAAAGATTTTACCATACACCCAATTGATCAAAAATAATAAATAGAATAGAGAAAATAATGAAATATATCGGAGCACATGTTAGCACAAGCGGTGGCGTTGATAAAGCACCTTTAAACGCGAGTGAGATTGGAGCAACGGCATTTGCAATGTTTACAAAAAATCAACGGCAATGGTTTTCAAAAGAATACGAAAAAGAAACAATAAAAAAATTTAAAGAAAATTTAAGTAACTCTGGAATATTACCAAAACACATTTTACCACACGACGGATATTTAATAAATTTGGCTAATCCGGACTTACAGAAAAACAAACAATCATTTGGATCATTTGTAAACGAAATTAGAAGATGTGAGCAGTTAGGATTGGATAGAATAAATTTTCATCCGGGAAATCATTTGCAGAAATTCAACGAAAATACAACTGCAGATGAAAAAGAAAAAGTAGAAAAGATCGCTTTAAAACGAATTGCTGATAATATGAATAAGGCAATTTCTGAAACAGATAATATTGCACTTGTAATTGAAAACACAGCTGGTCAAGGAAGTGTTCTCGGATATAAATTTGAACATCTTGCCTTTTTGATCAACGAAATAAAAGATAAATCTCGCGTTGGTGTTTGCATAGATACTTGCCATATGTTTTCTGCGGGATATGATATCCGAGATAAAAATAATTATGAAAAAACATTTTCTAATTTTGAAAAGATAGTTGGTTTTGAATTTCTTAAGGGAATGCACATAAACGATTCGAAAGTGAAATTAGGAAGTAGAGTTGACAGACATCATAGTTTGGGAAAAGGTGAAATCGGTATTGATGCTTTCAAACTCATTATGAACGATTCGCGAATGGATGATATTCCATTGATACTCGAGACAATTGATAGTTCTATTTGGCCGGAAGAAATTAAAATGCTGAAAAAGATGTAAAGACAACATGCTCACTGTTTTTTTAAAAGAATAGATACAAAGGAATTAAAAAATGAAAAAAATATTTTTACTATTATTTGTTTCAATAAGTTTGTCTTTTGCACAAGATGCGAAATATTATATTGACAAATTAAATTCTGAAATGGCTAAAGTTTCTGACTTGCAAGTAAATATGTGGGTGCGTTCAAGATTACCCGGAATGACCGTTCCGGATAGAAATACAAAATTGTATTTTAAACGACCGAAAAAAATTCATATTGCAGATAAAAAATCTCTTTTCATTCCCAGGGAAGCATTATTGTTAGATCTATCTTATCTTGTAGATTCAACTTGTTCAGTTAAATTATTAAAGAAAAAATTTAAGAGTGATAAACCGTTCGTTTCTTTAGAAATACTAAAACCTTATGAAGACAGAAAAATAAAATTTATTACAATTATAGACACAGTGAAATGGGCTTTTCACCAAATCGGAATTGACGATTCATCACAAATGAATGCAAAAGTTGACTTTATCCAAATGAAAGTTGACGACTTGGTTTGGTTACCAAAAGAAATTAAGGTAATGATGGAATCAAAAGAATTTGAAAAGCAAAATGTGAAAAATCCAAGAAGACGACATGCCAAAAAGAATAATTCCAATTTTGGATATGCTTATATAAAATTTTCAAAATATAAAATTAATAACAATCTTTCAGATGATATTTTTGATGAGTGAAATATTCAAATTCCAACGGAAGTTATCAAAATAATACGGTTATTTTCTCTGTAAACTTTGCGTGATTTCTTTCTTTGCGTATCTTTGCGTGAAACAATAAGACATTCGCAAATTATTTCGATCAATTTTCACACTCGATAATTATAAATACATTATTTATTAACATAAATATTTTGTATAAGAGTAAATTATTCTTTAAATTAATTTTATATTTTGACAAATTTAAAAGGATAATAATAGACAATGAAAACAATTAACCATATTCAATTGGTTTTAAAAAATTCAAAGCACGATACAGAAAGTAAACATTTAAAAGCAGAAATAAAGAATCACTTAGATATTCATACAGGTGATATCAAAACAACAAAGGTTTTTTCTATAAAATATGATAAGACCGAAAATGATATCCAAAAGTTTGCAAACGATGCATTAAAAGATCCGATAATTCACAATATTTATATTAACAAATTGTTTACAGATTCATTTTATAAAACATATTTATTTATTTCAAAATTGCCGGGCGTAACTGACGATGAAGGATTATCGGCACAAGAAACATTTTGTGATTATTTCAATTTCAAAAGTGTAAACGATAACCAATATATTTTTTCTGGTAAACTTTACTATTTTGAAAATGATCTAACGAAAAACAAAGTAAATAAAATTGCAAATGAACTGCTTGGAAATCCGTTAATAAATCATTTTGAGTTTGGAAAGTTTGACGGTCATATCCACTATTTTCCAGAGGTAAAAATAAAAACAAAAATTGAAACTAACACAATCAATATTTTTATTTCAGACGAAAAACTGAAAAAGTTGTCGGAAAAAATGTTATTGTCACTGAATTTAAAAGAGATGAATGCAATTAAGAAATATTTTTCAGAATCATCTGTGCGGGAAAAACGAAAGATAATCGGGCTTACAAAAAATCCGACAGATTGTGAATTGGAAATTTTAGGTCAAACATGGTCAGAACATTGCAAACATAAAGAATTTAATGCTATAATTAATTATAAAGATTTAGATACAAACGAAACAAAACAAATAAATTCATTATTCAAAACATATATTTTTAATTCAACTAATGAGATAAAAAAACGCTTGGAATCTGCCGGGCAGAATTGGCTGATCAAGGTTTTCAATGACAATGCAGGAGTTGTAAAAATTGATGATGATAGTGTTTTTATTTGGAAAGTTGAAACGCATAATAGTCCTTCCGCACTTGATCCTTACGGCGGTGCTTTAACCGGAATTGTTGGCGTAAATCGTGATCCACTTGGAACGGGAATCGGTGGTGGTAAATTGCTTTTCAATACAAATGTGCTGTGTTTCGGATCGCCACATTTCAAAGGAAAATTATTAACCGATCAGTTGCATCCTCGTCGAATAATGTCGGGAGTTGTCAAGGGAATTGAAGACGGTGGAAACAAATCCGGAATTCCAACTGTAAATGGCTCAATATTTTTTGATGACCGTTATCGTGGTAAACCATTAGTATTCGCCGGCACCGGAGCCGTAATGCCATATCAATTTAAAGGCAGAAATTCTTGGGAGAAAAATATTGATGACGGCGATAGAATTTTAATGCTTGGCGGACGAGTTGGAAAAGATGGAATTCACGGTGCAACTTTTTCATCTTTAGAAATTGATGATAAATCACCGCGATCGGCAGTTCAAATTGGAAGCCCGATCACTCAAAAGAAACTTTCCGATTTTATGCAAGTTGCAAGTGAAGTCGGTTTGATAAAATGTTCAACAGATAATGGAGCAGGCGGATTATCATCTTCTATCGGAGAATTGGCAGAAGTTACAAACGGAGCGCAAATCAATCTGGAAAAGGTTCCGCTAAAATATTCCGGTTTACAACCTTGGGAAATATTCATTTCTGAATCACAAGAGAGAATGACTTTAGTTGTAGAAGAAAAAAATATTGATAAAATAATGCAGTTGGCTGAAGAATATGAAGTTGAATTAACTGATATTGGTAGTTTCAATTCTGACGGATTTTTGGAGATATTATTTCACAATAACATCATTGCTTATCTCGAACTTGACTTTTTACATAACGGACTTCCTCAAAAAATTCTCGAAGCAGAATGGAAAAAACCAAAATTGACAGAACCGAAAATTCCATCAACGATAGATTATAATGATATTTTAATGAAAGTAATTGGTGATTTAAATATTTGTTCTCGTGAGCCGGTAATCAGAAAATACGATCACGAAGTAAAAGGCAAAACGATCGTTAAACAATTGATGGGCGAAAATACTACCGTTCCGCAAGATGCCGGAGTAATGCGTTTAAATTTCAATTCGTTCAGTGGAATCGCGATTTCTAATGGAATTAATCCTCTGTATGGAGATATTGATGCTTACGAAATGTCGGCTGGTGCGTTTGATGAAGCGGTGAGACAAATCATTTCAATCGGTGGAAAATTACCGGATTTAAATTCATCTGATAATATTTTTTGGTCTGTAAATGATAATTTTTGTGTTCCGGATTCTGTTTATGATCCAAAGACAAATCCTGATGGAAAATATAAATTAGCTCAATTGGTAAATATGAATGAAGCACTTTTTGACATGTCAACATTTTTTAATATTCCTATGACTTCCGGAAAAGATAGTATGAAAAATGATTTTAAACGCGACAATGTAAAGATTTCAATTCCATCCACAATCTTATATTCTATGGTTTCACAAATCGATGATGTAAGAAAATGCGTTACTTCCGATTTCAAAAAGGAAAATGATTTAATATATCTTATAGGAAAAACATACAATGAATTAGGTGGTTCGGTATTCTATCAGTTGTTTAATAAATTGGGTGCGAATGTTCCAAAAGTTCGCAAAAACGATGCGAAAAGAATTTATCAAAAGATGATGAAAGCAAATAGTAAAACTATAATTGAATCTTCACATGATATTTCTAATGGTGGCCTCGCTGTTGCGATAATTGAATCAGCATTTGATGGAAATATGGGAGCTGATATTTTCTTAACAAATAGCGAAATCGGAATTAATGCGGAATTGTTTTCAGAATCACATTCAAGATTCGTTGTTTCTATACAGACTAAAAATCAAAATCAATTTGAAAAAATATTTGGAAACGATTGTAAATTACTCGGAAAAGTTACCAACGATAATATGTTAAATGTTTATGAAAATGGGAATAAATTTGTTGAGATTCAAATGGAAGAATTGTTAGATAAATGGAATAATGGGTTGTTAAAGACACGAAATGTATGAATAGGCACAGAAAAATTATTGTAACGAATTACAAAGCCACGAAATGCACGAATAGACACAAAAAGAAACAAGAAAAATACTTTCGTGAGGTTTTCGTG
>JAUVLI010000058.1 GCA_030600775.1 Fidelibacterota bacterium
ATTATCAAGAGAGAGATCCGACGCTCGTCGTTTTCCTGCAATTGATCCTTTGGAAAGTTGGTCAAAATATCCTGGTATCATTTCTAAAGATAATGTAGAAGATGCAAAAGACATTTTAAGAAAAGGTAATGATGTTCACCAAATGATGATGGTTGTAGGTGAAGAAGGTACTTCAATTGAAGATTATACACTATATTTAAAATCCGATTACTTTGATGAAGTATATTTACAGCAGAATGGATTTGATGAAGTTGATGCTCAATGTTCACCTGAAAGGCAAAAATATGTTTTTGAGAAAATACAAAATATTTTACACTCTGATTTAGAATTTGATACAAAAAAATCGGCAAGAACATTTTTTAATAAATTACGTCAACTAACTATTGATTGGAATTATATTGAAAAAGATACGGATCAATTCGTTGAGAAAGAAAAAGATATTGATCAACACTTGGATAGTAATAAAAAATAAATTGCAAAATAATATTTACACGGAGAATTAGAAAATAATAAAAACAAAATTATAAAGCCGAATAAAGTATGTGATTATTCGGTAAAATAAGCTTGGAATATTTGGGATAATAGAATTTTTAATTAAACTTAGAAGAAGACAAAATGACAAAAAAAATAATTTTAGCAATAATACTTAGTGTTGCGTTTAGCTTTGGAAATAATTGGCCGCATTGTCCTTGGCCACATAATCATGATAGTCAATCTGAATGTTTTGGATATGCTATGGCAAGAGCATTTGGTAAAGGAGCAGATGGCACATGTTCAGCAAAAACAATGTCAGGTGAGGGGATAATAAATAGTGTTTTTTATAGCTATACATTTAACTGGAATAATATTAAACAAGGAGATATCTTAACATGGGCTAATCATGCTGTTTATGTAATAGATCCGGGTAGTAAAACTAAAAACACTGTTTATGTAGGTCATAGAGAAAATGAGGGTGGGGAAATTCATGATATTGGCTACGAAAACCCCGCTGTTTATATGAGTCATTCATCGCTTGCTATGTATTTTGATACATATGGAGATCCATCTTTTATCCGCAGAAAAAAACACGATTGGAAAATAAAAGTAGAAAACTCATTTGGATCTGGTGATATTGAAGTGAATCAACAATCAGTTTCATCGGGCAGTATTGTGGAAAATTTAAGATGGAACTCTAATGTGTCTCTTGATGCAATAGAAGATGGAGAATTAAATAACGGATATGTGAGAATATTTTATAATTGGAGTAAATCCAATTATGATGTAAACGAAGGTCCTTATAGTTTTAAAAGCCCAACCGTAATAATTAAGGAGAATATTCTTAGGATACCAGTTTGGACAGCAAATTTCAATAAAGAATTTAATGTAAGATTTGAAAATGGATTTGTAGGCAGTTCTGCTCCTGATGGTGATATGGAAATTGATGGAAATTTAGTAGAAGATATTTCTTTTAATGATGTTTTTTATGTTGAACAAGAAGGTGATATTGAAGCAGAAGTAATAAATCATCAAAATCATAATGGTATTACATACATTTTTGATAATTGGTCAGATGGAGTGCAGAGCGAAAATAGGACAATTATTCCAACAGATCACGAAAATTATACAGCACTTTTTCACGGAAGACCACATCAGGTATCTAATTTAAGAGTAACAAGTGGTTATTATGAACCAATCACAATTGCGTGGAATAGACATCAGAATAATTATTGTAAATATAGAATTTATAGAAGAGTTAGGCGTAATGGATCAACTACAAATAGTCTCATTGCTACTTTAAATAATAATGTAACTTCTTATACAGACATTGAATATGCAAGAACTCCCGGATATACTGATTGTTTAGTTTCATATGATGCCAGAGCATTTTATACTATAGAAAGTACAGAAGCGGTTCCATATTTTCTTGCTACATTTGGTATTGAATTTATGAAACAAGGAAAAGATTCAACGCAAAATGAAACTGAAACACCAACGGAATATATTTTATCAAATTATCCCAATCCTTTTAATCCAACTACTGTAATTAATTATTCTGTTCTTGAAAATTCAAGTGTAAATATTTCTATTTATAATATTGCAGGTAAATTAGTTAAAAGTTTAAAAAACACTGAACTTCCCGCTGGATACTATTCTTTGGTTTGGGATGGAACAGATAATAATGGTTCTCAAGTATCTTCGGGAGTATATTTTATTAAATCACATATTGGTACAAATATGATGACTAAAAAAATAATGTTGATGCAATAATTGGAGTTATGTAATGATTAAATATATAATTTATTCACTATTAGTATTGTTACTTATTAATGCATCTTGCGATCCTACAAATTCAGAAGGCGATAAAAATCCCCGAGAATATACATTTACATTTGATACACTTGTTAGTATTTTTAGACCAGATGGTTCAAATGCATATCAAACAATAATGAATCATATATGGGGAAACTCATCAGATGATGTTTGGGCATCCGGTCATGTAAGTTCTGGAACTACATTATTTAATTTTGATGGGATGAACTGGGAATCGGTAGAAAATTTTCACGGTTATTTAAATGGTGAAATATACGGATTTGGCCCAAATAATATTTGGGCAATTGGTAGTCAGGGATCTTATGGCGATTCAATAAATTATAGTTTGATAGGGCATTATGATGGTAATAATTGGGAGAGAGTAAAACTACCCGCTAAAACGGGCAGAGAGTTACTCACAATATGGGGAAAGAATCCAAATGATATCTGGGCAGGCGGACGAGAAGGCACACTTTTTCATTATGATGGAATCGAGTGGAAATTATACGAAGATTTAGAATTGCCTGGCAAAGCATCAATACCCGGAAGTATTTTCAATATAGAAGCGATAGCCGGTAATGATAGTAATGATATTTATATGGGATCGATAGTGTATTATGATAATTATTCATCAAATTATTTATATAAATATGAAAATTCTCAATGGAATATAATAGATAGTGGATTTGTTACTGATAGGTATTTTATAAACTTATGGGTTAGTCCTGAAGGAAGTTTATATTCAGGGTTTGGTGGTTGGACTTTTAGCAGATATGATAATGACGATTGGACACATTTAATGGATGAAAATATTTATCCCAAAAATTTTGATGGCTCGAGTGATGACAACATTTTTATAGTAACTATGCCAAAGGCGTATTCACCTTGGAAATTATTTCATTATAACGGTATCGATTTTTATGAATATGAAGAGTTAAATGATGTAGAACTGACAACTGTAACAGATGTGTTTACAGATGGAAAAGAAGTATTTGTTACAGGTTGGTTTAGTCATGAAGGTGTGACAAAGTCGCTGGTTATTCATGGGAAGTAAGATTGAATAGAATGAAAAAAAATAATGTTGATGCAATAATTGGAGTTATGTAATGATTAAATATATAATTTATTCACTATTAGTATTGTTACTTATTAATGCATCTTGCGATCCTACAAATTCAGAAGGCGATAAAAATCCTCGAGAATATACATTTACATTTGATACACTTGTCAGTATTTTTAGGCCAAATGGTTCAAATGCATATCAAACAATAATGAATCAAATATGGGGAAACTCATCCAATGATGTTTGGGCGTCTGGGCATGTTAGTTCGGGAGATGAAATATTTCATTTTAATGGAATAAGCTGGAGTCCTGTGCAAACTTCTCCTTCTGTTTATGGTTGGTTAGAGGGAGAAGTATATGGATTTGGCCCAAATAATATTTGGGCAATTGGTAGTCGGGGATCTTATGGCGATTCAATAAATTATAGTTTGATAGGACACTATAATGGTAATAATTGGGAGAGAGCAGAAATACCCGCTGAAACAGGCAGAGAGTTGCTAACAATATGGGGAAAGAATCCGAATGATATCTGGGCAGGTGGACGAGAGGGCACACTTTTTCATTATGATGGAACAGAATGGAAATTATATGAAGATTTAGAATTACCCGACAAAGCATCAATACCCGGAAGTATTTTCAAAATAGAAGCGATAGCCGGTAACGATAGTGATGATATTTATATGGGAACGATAGTGTTTTATGATGAAGGTGAATATCGTTTATCAAGCAATTATCTCTATAAATATGGAAATAATAGATGGAATATGATAGATAGTGGATTTGTTACTGAAAAGTATTTTATAAACTTGTGGGTTAGTCCTGAAGGTAATTTGTATTCTGGTTTGGGTGGATGGCCATTCAGTAAATATAATAATGATGGTAGTTGGACAAACTTAACAGATGAAGATATATTAATTTCAAATATAGATGGTTCAAGTGATGAAAATATATTTGTATTAGCATGGAATCCATTTCAATTATTTCATTATAACGGTATTGATTTTTATGAATATGAAGAGTTGAATGATGTAGATGTGACAACAGTAACAGATGTATGGACAGACGGCAATGAAGTATTTGTTACAGGTTGGTTTGATCACGAAGGCGTTACAAAAACATTAATTATTCATGGGGAATAGGATAGATAAAGTGTGGACAATCATTATTTTGACACACAATTGTATAATAAATAAAACAAAATACACATAAAGAAGCAGGTATTTTATGAAAATTGGAATTATTGGAGGAACAGGATTATATAAACTGACAGGAAGCAAAGAAAGCGAAAATAAATCAGTTGAAACTCCTTATGGCGCTCATTCGAAACCTATTACAAAGAGTAAATATGGTAAACATGAATTATACTTTTTACCAAGACACGGGAAAGGGCACCATTTTTTACCTTCTACAATAAATTATAGAGCCAATATTTGGGCATTGAAATCTTTAGGAGTTAATACGGTTATTTCGGTTTCATCTGTCGGGAGTTTGAAAGAAAATATTCATCCTAAGGATGTCGTTATTATTGATCAATTTTTTGATCGTACGAAACACAGAAAAGATACATTTTTTCAAGATGGTTTAGTCGGACATATTCCATTTGCATATCCAATCTGTAAAAATCTTGCCGAGCAATTATATAAAGCAGGTAAAAATGTTACAGACAATATTCATGAAAAAGGAACTTATGTTAATATGGAAGGTCCACAATTTAGTACATTAGCTGAGTCGAAATTTTACAGAAAAATGGATATGGATGTAATTGGAATGACAAATATGACGGAGGCAAGATTGGCGCGAGAAGCTCAGATGCATTATGCTACTTTGGCAATGGTAACTGATTATGATTGTTGGAAAGAGGATGAAATAGTTACGGTTGAAAGAGTATTAAGTAATTTGGCACACAATACCGAATTATCGCAAAAAATACTTCAAGAGCTTTTTCGGATCATTGAAATAAAAGATGATTGTGGCTGCAGAAGTGCTTTAGATGGTTCAATCCAAAGTGTTGGCGAAGGATTAGATAAGAATTTGCAGAAAAAATATGAATTATTATTTAGATAAAAAATTAATAGAGGAATTGAATGTATAAATCGGTATCAAGTAAAGTTGATTTTATAAAACTTGAGCATAAACAATTGGATTTTTGGGAAAAAAATAAAATTTTTGATAAATTAAGAAAACAAAATAGTGATGGTGAAAAATGGTCATTTCTTGATGGACCAATTACCGCTAATAATCCTATGGGAGTTCATCACGCTTGGGGAAGAACATTGAAAGATGTGTTTAATCGCTATCATTCAATGTTGGGCCAAAAATTGAGATATCAAAATGGATTTGATTGTCAGGGTTTATGGGTAGAAGTAGAAGTTGAAAAGGAACTTGGTTTTAAATCAAAGACAGATATTGAAAAATTTGGAGTAGAAAAATTTGTTCAAGCATGTAAAGATCGTGTAAAAAAGTATTCAAAAGTTCAAACCGAACAATCTAAAAGATTGGGCTATTGGATGGATTGGGATAATTCATATTATACGATGTCAGATGAAAACAATTATACTATTTGGCATTTTTTAAAAAAGTGTCACGATAGAGGATTAATTTATAAAGGTCACGATGTGATGCCTTGGTGTCCTAAATGTGGCAGTGCAATGTCAGAACATGAAATTGCTACCGAGGGTTATAAAGATTTGACTCATCCGACAATATTTGCAAAATTTTATTTGAAAAATAAACCGAATGAAGCTCTTCTGGTTTGGACGACAACTCCTTGGACTTTAGCCGCAAATACTGCCGCAGCCGTAAATGTAGAATTGCAATATGTAAAAGTTAAACAAGGAGAAGAATATTATTATTTAGCAAAAAATCTAACGGATATTTTAATTGGCGAATATGAAATAATAGAAGAATTTTCTGGTAAAGAACTTCTCGGTTTAGAGTATTCAGGTCCGTTTGATGAGTTGCTAGCTCAAAAAGGAGTTATACATAAGGTTATCAGATGGGATGAAGTTAGTGAAGATGATGGAACTGGGATCGTTCATATTGCTCCTGGATGTGGGAAAGAAGATTTTGCCTTATCAAAAGAGAATGACATTTCAATAATTGCTCCGATAGATGGATTCGGTAATTATATTGATGGATTTGGTGATTTTTCCGGTAAAAATGCTCAAAAGATTGCTCCCGAAATATTTGCATCTTTGAAAAAGAAAGGTATTTTATACAAAAGAGATCAAATTACTCATCGTTATCCAACTTGTTGGCGTCATGGAACCGAATTGGTATTCCGTCTCGTTGATGAATGGTTTATTTCGATGGACAAATTACGAGAAGAGATCAAAAAAGTAGTTGGCGAAATAAATTGGATTCCGTCTTGGGGATATGATAGAGAAATTGATTGGCTTAATAATATGAGTGATTGGATGATTTCAAAAAAAAGATTTTGGGGATTGAGTTTACCAATTTGGGAGTGTGAAAAGTGTGAAAATTTTGAAGTGATCGGTGGCAAAGAAGAATTGAAAGAAAAAACAATAGAAGGATGGGATCAATTTGAAGGCAAATCTCCACATAAACCTTATATTGATAATTTAAAGATCAAATGTCCAAAATGCGGATCAAAAATGAAAAGGATATCTGATGTTGGAAATCCATGGTTGGATGCAGGGATAGTTCCTTTTTCTACGATGGGATATTTATCTGATCACGAATATTGGGAAAAATGGTTTCCGGCTGATTTCATTACCGAGAGTTTACCCGGTCAATTCCGTAATTGGTTTTATGTATTATTAGCAATGAGTACGGTTTTGGAAAACAAAGCACCATTCAAGACGGTTTTAGGACATGCATTAGTGAAAGATGAAAAAGGCGATGAAATGCATAAGAGCGCCGGAAATGCCATTTGGTTTAACGATGCTGCAGATAAGATGGGTGTAGATGTAATGCGTTGGATATATTCTGCTCATAATCCGGAAAATAATTTATATTTTGGTTATAAAACAGCAAAAGAAGCCAGAAAAAAAATGTTAACTTTATGGAATGTCTATTCATTTTATATTACTTATGCTAATATAGATTCTTATGATCCAACAAAAAATAAAATAAACAACGATGACTTAACAGAACTTGATAAATGGGTTTTATCGAAGACATTTCAATTTGTTGAAACTGCAAAAAATAATTATGATAATTATAAAGTTGAACGAGTAATGCGTGATTTTGAAGTATTAATTGATAATATTTCAAATTGGTATGTTAGAAGAAGTCGCCGTCGTTTTTGGAAAAGTGAAAATGATACTGATAAATATTGTGCTTATTATACTTTATATACCTCGTTGAAGACGATAATTTTGACAATGTCTCCAATAATTCCATTTGTTACAGATGAAATTTATCAAAATCTTGTTTTGTCAGTTGATAAGAATGCTCCAGGAAGTATTCATCTGAATAGATTCCCAAAAATTGAAAAAGAGCTAATTGATGAAAAATTATCTGCAAAAATTGATACAATAATTAAAGTTGTTGGATTAGGTAGAGCAGCAAGAGATAAGAAAAACATTCGCATCAGACAACCACTTATAAAATTATTTGTAAAATTGGGTAATAATAATGAAAAGGAATTTGTAAATGATCTGAAAGACCAAATTCTTGAAGAATTGAATATCAAAAAACTTGAAATAATTGAAAATGTTGATAAATTTTTAAATTATGAAGTTAAACCAAATTTTTCATTATTGGGAAAAAGATTGGGTAAAGATGTTCAAAAAGTCAGTAAAGGATTAGCAAAATTAGATAATGATGAACTAGTTAAAAAAATAAGATCAGGTGAAAATATTTTCATCGACAATATTAAATTAGCTCCAAGTGAATTATTAATAAATATAAAAGAAAAGGAAAATTATTCTGCAATTGAGAATAATAATTATTTTGCGATAATTGAGACAACAATAACTAAGGATTTGAAAGAGGAGGGAATTGTAAGGGACTTAGTTAGAAATATTCAAACATTGCGTAAAGAAGCGGATTTTAATGTAGAAGACAGGATTTTGTTAGGGATCAAAACAAGCAAGACAATTGACGAAGCAATAGAAAATCATAAAGAGTATTTAAAAGCGGAAACATTAGCAAAAAGTATTGATAAAATAGTTGATACGATTGATATTGAAAAAGAGATCAAATTAGATGGTGAATCTGTAAACATTTCAATTCAGAAAATAGAAAGGAAGTAATATGGTTAAGAAAAGAAGTAAAAGGAAATTGACTCAAAAGGAAAGAAAACATTTCCGTAAAATTATTGAACAAAAAAGACAAGATGTTTTAGAACAGTTGATCATTAAAAAGCAGTCATTAAAGGATAGTTCACCGAGTGGTGGTGCTCAGATAGATTCTGCTTATGCTTTTCATATGGCTGATAGTGCAACTGATGGACAAGAGAGAGAAAAAGCGTTTCAGCAGTTTGCCAGAGAGAATAAATATCTGACATATTTGAATGAGGCGTTGGAAAGAGTGGAAAATGATTCCCAATATGGATTTTGTATTGAATGTGGTTATCGCATTACAAATGATCGATTGGAAGAAGTTCCACATACTCGTCATTGTATTAAATGTAAATCCAAAGTGAAATAATTTAATATTCTGATTGATTGCTTTCAATTTAATATTTTATAATTTACAAATATAATAAAGGATCTAAAAATGATCAAAAATCGTAAACGAGTAATTACATTACTAATATATATCATTTTAATAGCAATTATTTTTGTAGCAGATCAATTTACTAAAGAATGGATCAGGAATAATGTTGAAATTGGTGAAAGAATACAAATAATAAGTGACAATGTATTGATCACTCATGTAGAGAATGATGGAATAGCATTTGGAATGAAATTTCCGGGAATCCAATATTTATCTTATATTGCATTTTTTGCTGTTTTATGGCTTCTAATTTCTCATATAAGAAAAGAAAAACCATTAATAAGTAATTATTTTGCTTTTAGTTTAATTATTGCCGGTGCAATTGGCAATTTATTTGATAGATTTATTCACGATTCTGTTACAGATATGATAATGATTGGTATAAAAGGTCATTATTGGCCGATTTTTAATATCGCAGATTCTGCCGTCACTGTTGGAGTTATAATATTCTTAATTGCAAGTTATTTTGATAATCGTAAAGAAGAAATTGTTGAAGAATAGTTTTGAAAAATAATTGAATGTACCCCAACATACGCACCAGTCGGTTAGATTGAAAGAAAATGTTAAAGAGTCACCGCACACGCAGAACATTCTGTTTATTTGTCAGTATAAAGTATTTATCTACTTGACTCAAAAGAGAGTATCGTTTTTTTAGAATAAAGTATTTAAGGAGATTCAATAAAATATTATGGATGATGTCTTAAAAAAATATAAGGAGTTGCTTGTTCTAAAGAGATATAGCAAAAATACTCAGAACATCTACTGTAATTATTTTAAGGATTTTCAAATATATTTCAAAAAAAATAAATTAGAAGAATTATCTACTAAGCAAATAAACAAATACATTTTAAATTTGATTCAATTAAAAAATATTTCTATCAGCCAACAAAATCAGCGTATAAATGCTATTAAATTTTATTATGAAAAAGTTCTTGGTAAAAGCAAACAATATTACAAACTTTATCGACCACACAAAGAACATAAATTACCAAAAGTATTAAGCAAAAATGAAGTGAAAGAAATTTTAAATTCCTGTAATAATATAAAACATCACTGTATTCTAATCTTGATATATTCAGCTGGTTTAAGACGTAGTGAATTAATTAATTTAAAAGTTTCCGATATAGATTCAGAAAGGATGGTTATAAATATTAATGGAGCAAAAGGTAAAAAAGACAGAGTATCTTTATTATCCGAAAATACACTTAGTTTACTTCGGAAATATTATAAAGAATGTAAACCTAAACAATATCTTTTTGAAGGAATGAAAGGTGATAAGTATTCGGCAACAAGTGTTGCTAAAGTGTTAAAGAATGCAGCAAATAAAGCAAGAATTCATAAAAATGTTACTCCGCATATGTTGCGACATAGTTTTGCAATGCATTTGCTTGAACAAGGAACTGATTTAAGATATATTCAAGAATTATTGGGACATAATAGTTCTAAAACTACTGAAATATATACTCGCGTTTCAAAGAAAAATATACACAATTGGCATTCATTGGAACTCACAGATATAAATTAAACAAATTGAAAGGTATAATTTATGAATTTAGAATACTTACTAAAATATAATCCGGTAATGTTAGCTCTTTTTGCAGGATTATTTACTTGGAGTATAACAGCATTAGGTGCTGCAATGGTTTTTTTCTTCAAAGAAATTAAACCGAAAATATTAAATTTAATGCTTGGATTCGCTGCAGGGATAATGATTGCCGCCAGTTTTTGGTCATTATTAGAGCCAGCGATTAAAATGTCAGAAGAACAAAATGTTATTGCATGGATTCCTGCTGCAATTGGATTTTTATCAGGAGGGGCTTTTTTGTTATTAATTGACAAAATACTTCCTCACCTACATTCAGGTTTATCGGTCAATAAGGCTGAAGGAATAAAGACATCCTGGCAACGAAGTACATTACTTGTTTTGGCAATAACTTTGCATAATATTCCCGAAGGATTAGCAATAGGAGTTGCTTTTGGAGCTTTGGCAAATAGTTCGGACATTAATACTCTTG
>JAUVLI010000003.1 GCA_030600775.1 Fidelibacterota bacterium
GATAATCTGCAATCAGGTGAAAATTGTTATACTCTTTTTGCAAATTAACCCAACTTTCTAATGCTCCAGCATGGTGTCCAATGTGTAATTTTCCGGTCGGCCGCATTCCCGATAATATTCGTTTTGTCATTATTCCATTTCCTTTTTTAATATTTATTGTTGTCCATTATGAATACATTTTATAATAAATTTTCTATTGAATAAATTCCTTCTAACATATTCAATAATTTTTCTGAAAAGTCATTATCTTTTTCATTTAAAGAATTAATTTTCATCTCACTTGAAGAATGGATAAAACGAGGCGTCTCTAACGAAAATGCAACATGAACAATATTATTATTTTCGTTTTTGAAGAATAGTAAATCGCCGGGTTTTGCTTCATTTAATTTTACAGGATCGTTTTTCACAATTTTTATTTGTTGACTTGCATCTCGTGGTACTGAAATGTTGAGAATAGAAAAAATCGTTTGAACTAATCCTGAACAATCAATTCCATATTCGGTTTTTCCACCCCATTGATAAGATGTTCCCAAAATACTTTTAGCAATATTAATAATATTTTTACGAATATCGTTTTTTGCAATTGGTTTTTGAGTTAAATAAGCGATACTTTTATCTGGTAAATAAATTTTAAACAGATCACTGTTTTTTTCAATAATCGGAAATCTAACACTTAATGCGGCATTTGAAATTTTGTTTATTAATTTTTCATCTGAATATATAGAAGTAAATGGCTGATGAATTGTTAAATATCCCATAGTTTCCAATTGTTTCAATAATTCTTTGTTAGCATCAATTAAAAAGAAATTCTGTGTCCAACCGACATAATCATCCGGTAATTTCAACTTTATCCAATCATCTTTTTTATCTAAAACTTCAACAATTTCCCACATTATTCCTTGAGTTACAACTTGAGATTGGAAAGATGGTTTATCGTAAATATTTGCAAATGTTGTTTTAATTATTTTTTTCAATGCTTCCTCCATTAGAATATTTTCGTCTGAATTTATTTTCAATAATAACTTAATAATTTATAAAATATTTTCATTAATTAATATGATTATATAATAAAATTTATTAATTTATTGTTGTTTAATTAATGAAATTGTAAGAACAGGAGGGAAAATGTTAATACAGATGATTTTTAATCCGAATTCCGGATATGGTAGAGGTGGAAAAAAATATCCGGAGATTTTAGAAAAATTAAAAAAAGCCGGACATACGGTAATTCCTCACAGAACTTTATATCGTTTTCATGCATCGGAAATCATTCAACAATTGAATTTATATGAAACGGATGCGATTCTTTCAGTCGGTGGAGATGGAACAGAATATGAAGTTCTTAACGGAGTTATGAACAATCCAGGAAAGAAAATGCCTCCGATTGGAATTATACCGGTTGGAACAGGAAATTCATTTGCAAGAGACCTTAATATGTATTCAATGGATGATGGAATTAAGGCCGTATTACAGAGGAAAACAAAACTTGTTGATATTGTATCTTTTATAACTAATAATCAAAAGTTTTTTTTTGTTAATAATATGGGATTTGGATTTGTTGCAGATGTTAGTAAAAATGCCGAACCGATAAAGAAAATTGGACATGCAGCTTATGGAGTAACAGTTGTTACGGAAACTTTAAAAATGAATACTCATAAATTAACTTTAAATATAGATGGAAAGATTTACAAATATGATGAGGCATTGTTCTGTTACTTTTGTAATTCTATTAGTGTAGCCGGTACTATGTTGATCAGTCCGAATTCTGTAATGGATGATGGCGTTATAGAGATAGTGGTATTGGATAAGATTTCCAGAATAGGATTATTAAAGACATTCCCGAAGATATTTAAAGGGACACATATTGGTATTCCAGAAATTACAATTTATCAAGGTAAGCATATTACAGCGGAAACCGAGCCGGAAAAATTTTGCAATCCGGAAGGTGAAATTTTTGGTGTTACACCATTAGAATTGGAAATATTACCAAAGACCGCGAGTTTTTTTTATTTAGAAAAATAGATATTTTAAAAGAAAATAATAATATGATTAAAAAACTTCCGAAAAATATAATCTTTCGGAAGTTTTAAATTTTATGTTATAATTCTACCGATTTTTACATAACTATTTTTTTATAAATTAATCAAAAATAATATGACAAATTATAACAGAAGATATTATTCCGGCAAGATCGGCCGTTAATGCCGCTGGAAGTGCATGTCTTGTTTTTCTGACAGAGATTGATCCGAAATATACTGCGAGAATGTAAAATGTCGTTTCTGTAGAACCCATCATCACCGAAGCCATTCTACCTATCATAGAATCAGGTCCGTAAGTAGTAACTAAATTTGAAACGATTCCCAAAGCTCCACTACCGGATAGAGGACGCATAAAAGCCAGTGGTAACAATTCACCGGGCATTCCAATAAAATTAGTAATTGGTGCTAATATCCAAGCTAAAAAATCCATTGCACCTGAACTGCGGAATACACTGATTGCAAGAAAAATTGCTACTAAAAATGGAATAATTTTGATTGCGACTTCAAATCCTTCTTTGGCGCCTTCTGTAAATACTTCATATACTTTGACTTTTTTAAAATATCCATAAATAGGAATAAAAAGTAAGATCAAAGGAATTGCTAAAACTGAAATGCCATTTATAATATTTTGAAACATAATTAATTCTCCTCTATTGTATCAACTGTTCCATCAACTTCAGGAAGTTGATATCTCGGTAATTTTTGTAATAATTTTGACATTATTATTGCGACAGTTGTTGAAATTCCTGTTGCAACGATCACTGGTCCAATAACTTCTGTTGGATTAGTAGAGTTAGCAGCGGAACGAATTCCTACGATTGTTGCTGGAATTATTGTAACGCTAGAAGTACTCATTGCCATATATGTACACATTGCGTTAGTTGCTGTATCTTTTATTTTGTTCAGTTTTTGCAATTCACCAATTGCTTTTAATCCTAATGGAGTTGCAGCATTTCCAAGCCCCAACATACTTGCAGCTATTGCCATGATAATTGAACCCATTGCTGGATGATCTGGTGGAACTTCTGGAAAAAGCCACACCATAATTGGTTTCAATCCTTTTGCAATCACTTGTATTAATCCGGATTTCTCTGCAATTTTCATTATTCCTAACCAAAGTGCCATTATTCCAATTAATCCAAATGCAAGAGTAACTGCGTGTTTTGCTTCTCCAAAAACGGAATTTGTTATGTCCATCAATGGTGCCCAAGTTGGTTCCATTATCCAGCCAGCAGAGGTGTTCTCAATTCCTAAACAACTGAATCCTGCGACAATGATACCAACGGAGAGTAGAATCAGCCATACAATATTAATCATTTTAATCTCCTTATTTTTCAAATAAAAATTCCTTAATAAATTACAATTTAAATTGGTTTTACCAAAACAGAATTTGTAAAAAATGTTTAAGATTTTACGCATCTTGACTACACTCAGTATAAACAAAGACAGCGAAATTTTAAATAATGCAAAGGACGTAAAAAAATATGTTGTAAATAATAAATTTATGAATTTTTAAATCTTCAACTTTGATCTCAATTTTAATTTGAGAAATTTGATAGATTTATTGCAATTTTCCGATAAATCCATTTTAGAAAATTAAAAAATATTTGCATTCTTATTTAAAATTTATTAACTTTGACCGAACAGTCAGTCAGATAAAGGGAGAATATTATGACTCCATTAAAAAAAAGCGAATCGAAACGAAAACGGATACTAAATGCTGCAATGATAATCTTTGCCAAAGAAGGTATCAATAAAGGTACAATTGCTTCCATAGCCCAAGAAGCTGAAGTTGGTAAAGGAACAATTTATGAATATTTTAAAAGCAAAGAAGAAATTTTTGAAGAGATGTTGAACGAATTTTTTCAGAATATGCTTTTAGATTGGCAGGGATTAAATGATCTTGAGATTCCAACTATCAAAAAATTGGAAAAAATATTTGAATATACTTTTGAATATCTATCATTAATTGATGAGCAAAACTTTCATCAATTAATAATTATTATTGAAATAATGCTTTATGCAATGAGAAAAGATCTGTCGAAGTCAACACAAATAGATTTAGGAAAAATATTGCGAAAACTTTATAAAATTATTGAACCAATTATAGGAGATGGTATAAAAGAGGGAGTATTAAAAGAAATTGATAAAGAATATTTCACTTTTATTTTGTTCAGTTCATTGGATGGTATTGCCTTACATTATTATTTTCAAAGAAATTATATTGATGTGGATAAATTGAAAGCATATTCAATGGAAATATTTTTAAATGGAATATTAAAAAATAAAAGATCAACCAACAAATCAAAAACAACGGGATTTTGGGGAGTTGGTAGTTTACCGAAATAGTGAATTAATAAATAAAAATTGGAGGAAATATGAAACGGATATTATTTACATTACTTATTTTTTGTAGTGCAATATTTGCCGAACAACCTAATGGAAGTAATTTATTAAACAAAATGATTAAATTAATGAATCAGAAAAACGTTAAAGCGGTAATGATACAAACAATTCAAACTTCATCAGGAGATAAACGAACTTTTGAATATGATTCTTATATGGGAATGAGTGGTAAAAATTCTTTAATGAGATATAGAAAACCATCACGAGTAAAGGGAAATTCAATATTAATGACAGATCATTCGGATAATATTTGGATGTATAATCAACGAACTCGCAGAGTAAGAAAATTAGCTACCCATGCAAAAAAACAAAAATTTGAGGGTTCGGATTTTACTTATGAAGATATGGGATCTGGTGACAGTTGGAAAAATGATTTTACGCCGAAATATTTAGAAAAAACAAAAGTTGAAAATGAACAATGTTATAAAATCGAATTAAGTAAAAAAAATAAAGACATTTCTTACAGTAAATTAATTTGTTATTTACGAGTCAAAGATTTTTTTCCAATTCAAATTGATTATTATGGTAAAGATGGTGAATTATTAAAAACATTATATATGAAAAATATTGAAAAAGTAGAAAAAATTCTTACTCCGATGAAAATGATAATGAAAAACCATCAAGATAATACACAAACTGTAATGGAATATAAATCAATAACTTATGATGTAGAATTCAATAAAAGATTTTTTACTGAAAATAATTTAAAATAATTTGATTGTTATAAATTAAAGTAATAAAACCAAAGGAATCTCAAATGAAATCATTTAAAATAACAATATGGATTATCATTTTAATCAAAGTCGTATTTTTTAATGAATTTGCTTTTTCAAAATCAACATATCAATTAGTGGAAAGCGTCCCAATTGAAACAGACCTTGGTTTAGATGAAACAGAACGAACTTTTGATGTCTGGTTTGAGATGATAAAAAATGCTGAACATTCCATTGAAATTGAATGTTTTTATGTGTCGGATAAAATTAATGAATCATTAGAAAAAATTTTAACGGAAATTAAAAATTCAGCAAATCGAGGAGTGAAAGTTCGCTTCCTTGTTGATGCAAAAATGAAAAATACTTATCCGCAACCACTTGACGATTTAAATAAATTAAAAAATATTGAAGTAAAGGCAATTGATTATTTTAACAAAATTGGCGGAGTTGTACATACAAAATATATACTTGTTGATCGAAAAATATTATTTATTGGCAGTCAAAATTTTGATTGGCGTGCATTAAAACATATTCACGAAGTTGGTTTCAAAATTAGAAGTGAAAAACTTGCACGGATGTTCGGACTAATTTTTGATTTAGATTGGGAAATTGCATCAAATGATAAAACAGATTCAATAGAAAAATATTTTAAAAAAAACACTATTCAAATGATTAATTCAAAAAATCCAATCATTTTAGAATCTGGAACTAAAAAACAAATAGAATTATATCCGAGTTTTAGTCCGAAAAATTTAATTTATTCTGGAATGGATTGGGACGAAGATGAAATTATAAAATTAATTGATCAAGCGGAATCTGAAATATTAATTCAATTGCTTTCTTATTCGGTTAAGGATAAAAATGGCTTTTATTCCAAATTAGATAATGCTATTCGTTCCGCTTCTATGCGAGGTGTAAATGTGAATATAATTTTATCTGATTGGAGTACCGGAAAATCAAAATTGCCTTATATTAAAAGTTTAGCAGTAATTCCAAATATTAAAATTCATTTTAGTACAATTCCGGAATGGAGTGGTGGTTTAATACCTTTTTCTCGTGTTGAACATTGCAAATTCTTAATAGTAGATAAAAAATCCGGTTGGCTTGGAACTTCTAATTGGGCGAAAAATTATTTTTACACGAGTAGAAATATGGGAATTGTTTTCAAAAGTAATTTCGTGGCTGAAATTATTCATAAGATATTTTATAAAAGTTGGAATAGTAAATATACTTATTTGGTTGATATTAATAAAAATTATGAAAAGAGGTAAAATGAAATTTAAAAATAAATATATTAAGATAATTTTTCTAACAATATGTATATTTGGTTCAAAAATTTTTGCAAGTGTAGATATGTTCGGTTATTTTGAATCGGAAGGCGATTATATAATGTTTGAAAACGATGATTATTATTTTGGATATAATAAAATTCGTTTAGATTTGTTAGGAATTCCGGGCGATAAAGTTGAAGTTGGAGCTAATATTGTCTATAAAAGTTTCAATGGCAAAACGACTTGGAATTTAATGAATTTTATACCGGAAAAATATAGACCAATAAACCCTCTTTCAAGTTCAACATCTGATAGAATGGCATATTTGCCGATAGAAATGTCAGACACTTTATTATTGGATAATGTCTATTTACAATTAGAGATGAAAAGATTTAGAATGATATTAGGTCGTCAACAAATTTCATCTGGAGTTGGATATGCATGGAATCCAACGGATATTTTTAATAAAAAGGATATGATGGATCCGACTTATGAACAGACGGGAGTTGATGCGATTACTATAGAAATTCCAATTGGACTTGGTGGAAATTTTACAGGAATTTTGCAACCGAAAGACAATTGGAATAATTCAACTAAATATTTAAAATATAAACAGAATATTGGGCAATTTGATATTTCATTAAGTTATGGGCAAAAAAGAAAGGTATTTAATTGTTTTAATTATTTCGATTTTACAAATATAGAATATAATTTTATTCAAGATATGTCTGGAGTCAATATTGTTGGTGAGTTTTTTGGAATTGGGTTTTGGTCAGAACTTGGGATATATAACAATAATTTGAAAGATTCAATTAATTTTTTTAGTACATGTCCAAGTTATTTTTATGAAGATAAAAATTTTAATGAGTTCGTAATAGGATTAGATTACACTTTTGAAAATTCATTATATGTAATGGGCGAATTTTTTCATACAGATTTTGGTGTCGCAATTGATCAACTTGATTTTACTTATTATTTAAATTATTTTCAATCGAATGTTCACGGATTGAGTCAAAATTATTTATTTACAAATGTAATGTATCCAATAAATGGTTTGATTACAATTGGTATGTTTAATATTGCAAATTTAGATGATAAAAGTGTAGTTTTCAATCCGCAAATAAAATATTTATTAGGTAATAATTTAGAAATTGCTTTTATTGGAAGTATCTTTTATGGTGATGAAGATTCGGAATTTGGAACACAGAATTATAATTTTCGATTGAGATTAAAGGCATATTTTTAATTGGAAATTAGAAATTGGAAATTAAGAAATTATGAAATTCAAAAGTTCAAAAATTAAGAAATTGGGAAGCCGAAAGCAGAAAGCAGAAAGTAGAAAGAAGGAATTGGAAATTGGAAATTAGGAAAATAAAAGGATAAGGAAGTGAGACAAAAATTATTGAGAAAATTAGGATATTTGGTTTCGGAAAAGACATGGCTAATGTTTGGAATAATAATAGTGATTACTTTGGTATTGGGATTTCTTGCTTCCAAGTTGGAAATGTCAATGAATATGACAAATATATTACCGGAAGGTGATCCAATGGTAAAGGAATTTAATTATATTTTTAAAGAATTCAACGGAGCTTCTAATGTTTTTATTGTTGTTGAAGGTGAATATGATGATATGATTAATTTTGCTGAGGATATTCCACCGAAGATAAAAAACTTGGGAAAATGGATAGAAGAAAATGATAATGGAAAGATTTTAAAACAACATAATCTTGCTAAAGAAAAAGTAAAAGCGGGAAAAATTGAAGCAATTAATGGATATTTTTCAAGAGTAGATTTTAAACAACCTGTTGATTTTATTGAAAATCATGGATTGATGTTAATTAAATCTTCTAAGTTAAAAAATATTCAAGACATTTTTACCGATCCAAATTTATTACCATTTTTAACTAATTTGAATAATAGTTTAGAAAAGGAATATATTCAATCAGAAGACAAATTATCTACGATGCAAAAACAGAGGTCAGCAGTACAGTTTTTAGATGGAATAGAAAGCTTCACAGATTATACGAAAGAAGCAATTTATTCCGATGAATATAATAATTCTCTCGGGAAAAAAGCCGCAAGGTCAATGGCGATTGGTAATTCTTATATGGTTTCTCCGGATCGATCAATGTTGATAATTATGGCAACTCCGAATTTTAATATTATGGAAATGGATTATGTTATGCCGGCAGTAAATGGTTTGGAAAAATTTGTAAAAACTGAGGCAAAAAAATATGATGTGCAGGCAGGACTTACAGGAGGAGTTCCATTAGCTCGTGATGAAATGGCTTCTGCATCTGAGGATTCAATGTTATTAACCATATTAGCATTAGTCGCCGTTTTAATAATATTTATTGTAACTTTTAGAATGATAAGTGCACCGTTTTTTGCATTAATAAATTTAATAATTGGTATAATTTGGGCGATGGGTGTCTCATGGTTTTTGGTGGATTCTTTAAATATGATGACAGTAATGATGGCGGTTATTTTAATTGGACTGGGGATTGACTTTTCAATTCATATTATTTCTGTTTACACTGAACTTGTAAATAAGGGAACAGCCCCAAAATCTGCAATAATTGAAACATTAGAAAAAGTCGGAACAGGGATAATTACAGGTGGATTAACAACTTCTACTGCTTTTTTAACTTTAACTATTGCTCGAAGTGCGGGTTTAAAAGAATTTGGGTTAGTAAATGGAGTTGGTTTAATTGTTATCATGATTGCTACACTTATCATTTTACCGACAATATTAATGATAAGAGAAAAATTTCGTTCCAAAATTAATCTAACTTATAAGAAAAATAGAGATATTTCTTATGCGACTGTTGGAAATATAGCTAATTCATTTTTTACAAAATGGAAGATTTCTTTGATTTCTTTATTGATTATTACATTGGGATTCGGCTATATGATAACAAAAGTTACAATGGATTATAATTACCTGAATATGGAACCAAAGGGTTTGGAATCAATAAAACTTAACGATAAAATTATTGATAAATTTAATATGTCAGCTGATATGACAATGATGACAGCTAAATCATTAAATGAAAATTATGAGTTGACAAAAAAAGCAAAAGAAAAATCTAGTATTAGTTTCGTTGAGTCAATTTCTGATTTTTTACCTATGAAAGAAGAACAATTAAAACGAATGCCAAAATTGAAATTGATTCAAAATACTATGAAAAATAAATCAATTAAATCGACAATAAATAAAGATGATTGGCAAAAAATTAAATCGGAATTATTTCGGCTTGAAGCAAATATTATTGAGATACAAGATATGGCTTTCATGGGTGGACAGGATATGGTTGATAAAAAAGCAACAAGATTAGTTGGTACTCGTGAAGAACCGATGAAGGGAAATTTAACTTCCTTCATCTCGCGGTTGGAATTTAAAAAAAATGATTTTAAAAAAGCATCATTATTCAATTTAGATTTTGCGAAGGAATATAAGTCGTTGGTGTTGCACATGTCAAATTCATCACAGATCCAAATTGATGATCTGCCAGAAATTATAAAAGATAAATATATAAGTAAAAATGGAGATAGATATTTATTAACAGTTTATCCTAAAGGGAATGTATGGGATATAGAGTATCTTGAGATTTTTACAAAAGATGTCTTTGATATAACTCGAAGTGTATCAGGGACTCCTCCAATGTTTTACTATTTAATGGAAATTATAGGTAAAGACGGTAGAAGAGCTTCATTATTAACGATTGCAGTTGTATTTTTATTTCTGTGGCTTGATTTTAAGTCATTTAAAAAGGCATTGATTGCGATGGTTCCGTTATTCATTGGTATAATTTGGATGGTTGGCACAATGGGAATATTTGGCATTCAAATTACTCTACTGAATATAATGGCAATTCCTTTAATAATTGGAATTGGAATTGATGATGGCGTGCATATTCTTCATCGATATAAGATTGAAGGAGAAGAGAATACTCGTAAAGTTTACAGCTCAACTGGAAAGGCAATAATAATAACTTCATTGACGACAATGTTATCGTTCGGTTCTTTGGTTTTCGCTATTTATCGTGGATTTGGCAGCATGGGCTTGGCATTATTTATTGGAGTTGGAATGTGTTTGCTCGCTACGATTTTAGTATTACCGGCTATTTTGGGAATTGGTTTTAGAAACAAGAAATAATTTTAGTAACGAACAAACAAAAACCCTGGTGAAATAATAAAGAAAAAAATATTCCACAGGTCAGGCAAACAAAAACTAACGAAAATAAATAAAGAATTGATTATTAAAATGGAAGATTAAAAAATTTTCCTTTGTGAACCTTGTGGTAAAAACTTTGACATTAAGAATAATTAGAAATTAGAAATAAAAAGTGAGTATAATATGAAAAAATATTTTTCTTTAAGACACATAATATTTATTGTAGTTGGTGGAATTATTGGATTTGTCTATTATCATTTTTGGGGGTGTGCTAATCAAACTTGTCCGATAACTTCTAATCCATATTTAACGATTTTATATGGAATGGCCTTTGGATATATATTGACACCAAGTAAGAAGAAATCTAAAAATAAAAGCGAAAAGTGAATCCAGCAAAATATTCAGCAAGCTGAATTTCACGGAGCAAAAAAGTAAAAGATCAGGAAATAATAGTAGTAATATCTTTTTATTAAAACAGAAATATTTTATATTTATAATTATGAAAGATTTCGGATTTTTAGTAATATTAATAGTAAATAATTACATTTGAGGTAAATTGATGTTTAAAAATATTCCATTTTATAAAAAGAAGACAAAAAGAAAGAAAATGGGAGTCGCTCTCGGAAGTGGTTCTTCAAGAGGATGGGCTCATATTGGTGTTTTGGATGCATTAGATAAAAATGGTATTAAAGTTGATTATATAACAGGAACGAGTATCGGTTCTTTTGTTGGAGCGATCTATGCAGCAGGCGAATTGAAAAGCTTAAAAAATTTTGCCTCAAAAATGAAATGGAAAGATGTGCTGAATAATCTTGATTTTACTTTTCCACGATATGGATTTCTAACTTTGGATAAAGTATCCAATATGTTTAATATGCATACAAATATTAAACAGTTTAGTGAATTGAATATTCCTCTTAAGGTAGTAGCAACTAATTTATTAACCGGAGAGCAAGTCATCATAGATTCTGGTAATATTGTTGATGCGGTTTCTGCCAGTAGTTCCGTACCGGGAATTGTTGTCCCCTATGTTAGAAATAAAGAGATATTAGTTGATGGTGGTTTAGTGAATCCTGTACCGGTTGATATTGTGAAGGATATGGGAGCTGATATTGTTATTGCCATTGATTTAAGTAAAGATACTATAAATCATAAATTTAAAAAACAGAAGAAACAATCCAAAGAAAATATCGATCAAAAATTATATTCTGAAATATATTTTAAAAATATTGAAAATCCGATAGTGCAAAAATTAACGAAACATTTAACCAAAGCAGAGAAAATAGTTTTTGAAAAAGTTGGATCATGGAAAAAAACCAAGATTGAATTACCAAATATTTTTGAGACATTTTCTACTTCAATAGATATTATGGAAACTCAAATTGCAAAGGCGAATTTCCAAATTTCTAAACCCGATGTAATAATTCGTCCTAAACTTGCCAATTTGAATTTTTTTGACTTTAATCTTGGTAAAAAAGCGATTGATGAGGGATATAAACGAACAATGGAAAAAATGGAAGAGATAAAATCATTAATAGATCAATGAAAAATGAACTAAGAAATAAAGTTATTAAAATTATTGGAAAGTGGATATTTTTGACATCTTTTATTTTTACTTTTCAATTATTTGCACAAAATGAAATTAGTGAAATAGGTATTATTCATGAAGGTGACGGTGGCGTTGTATTTCCGGGAATAATGGAAATAAACAAGGGTATTATTGAAAATATTTCTCCATATAATGATTCATTGGATCAAAAACAAACATACGATCATATTACCCCAACATTTTTTGATTTAAATATCTATGATAGTAGTAAAGTTACTTACTATGATTCTTTGCTTGTACGAAAGGGGATTGTTTATTGTTTGTTAAAAGCGGATAATAGAATATACTTTCACACAATTGCACCGTTTTCAGAAAATAAATTACTGGGGTATTTTTATGAGAATAATAAATCAACTCCGGGTGGATTCCACAATTTATATCACAATTTTGAAGATAACCTTGCATTTTCAAAATATTATTTAGATATCAAAAATTTGGATAAATTACCACATAAGGATCAATTATCAGCCGATGATTTCAAAAAATTATTTAAAGGTAAATATTCCTTATGGCTACATGATTTCACAAAAGAACAGTTTATTTTATTCTTAAAATTGTTTAAAAAATACGAAATAGAAGTTGTATATTTGCCAAAAAATATTGAGTGGGAAATAACCACATTTGATAATGTAACTGTTATTGTTGATTTACCAAGTATTTTGCGAATTGAGAAAAATGAGAGTTTAATAACTGACTCTGAAAGTTATTTTGGTTTAAACTTGAATTTATATTATAAAATATTTGAAAAAGAAAAATTGATTAATAATGATTTTTTTGTTAATAATCCAATATTAGAAATATTATCTAATGAAGAGTTAATACAATATTGTGCTATTTTCCCATCTCAATTTTTTGGATTAGAAAAGAATGTTGGAATTTTAAGAGAATCCTATTCAGCTAATTTTGTTGTATTCTCTGGTGATCCATTTGCTGAAAAATCTTTTATTAAAAAAGTTTGTGTCGATGGTATTGAAATATATTCTAAAAAAGACACAATTACTCAATCGGAATAAGACTTCTACTTTTCCTTATTGACCATTTTTATCTTATTTTCAAAGTTGTTTCTTTGATCTATATTAGTTTCTGATGAATCATCATTTTCGGCTTTAACATATTGGGGTTTCTTTTGTAAGTTATTTATGCTATTATTTGCTGGTTGTGATAGTTGAGTTGGATTCAATATATTATTTTGAATTTCAGAAGTTGAAATTTTTTGATTTGGCATATTGGGGAAAATAGAGTTGTAAATATAATAAACTCCGAATAATAAAATAATTACAGCAGCAGCAGTTGATAATGGTTGAGAATATTTATACACAAATTGTTTAAAAATAAACTTTTTCTTTGATTTATGATGTTCAATTTTTTCCATTAACTTTTCGTTAAAATTGGCTGATGTTTGTAATTTTGGCAACTTGTGAAGTGAATGAAGAATTTGTTTCATATCCTCTAATTTTGCTCGACAATTTGGACATTCGCCTAAATGTTTCTCCATTTCACTTTTCATTGAATGTGAAATATTATTACCTAAATAATCTGATATTAAGGTTTCGAATCTATAACAGTTCATCTTATAAGCACTTCCCCCTATTTATTTTCATTTTTCAATATTTTTTGTAATTTTAATCTACCTCGATTTATTCTACTTTTAACAGTTCCGATAGATATATCAACTATGTTACTCACCTCTTCATAAGAAAGTTCCTGAATATCTCTTAAAATTAATGCAGTTTTAAAAGGTTCATCTAATTTATATATTGCTTTTAAAATATATTTCATTTGATATTTTGAATTAATACTATTTTCCGGTACATTTGATTCGGAAGGAATTTCATAATCTTTGTCGTCAAAACCCATATCGGTTATTGAAAATATTTTTCTTCGTTTTCGTTTTCGTAATTCTGTTTTAGCAAGATTTGCGGCTATTGTGAATATCCAAGTGCTGAATTTGGCTATTTCTCTATACATATCCGCACTGGTATATAACTTCAAAAAAGTATCTTGTACAATATCTTCTGCTGATTCTTTAGAATGAACATAGCCAAATATAAAATTTAACAGTCGATCTTTGTATCTATTTACCAACTCTAAATAAGCGTGTTCATTACCCTTTTGAAATTGGAAAATTAATTCTTCATCACTGTATTTTTTATTATTATTAATCAAATTAATTTTTTCCTATAATATTGTCGATTACTAAAATTATATTATTTAAAGAATCTATTTGACTTGTTTTTATTCTTTTGTCAGCTTCAACAATTGAATTTATACCATTTAACAGCTGTGCTTTAGAGTAATTTTGTGTATATATTTTCATTTGGTTTAATTGTCTTGTGTTATATACATGTATCATTCTCCCTGTGTAAATATCAGCATTAATTCGTGGATCTTTTAATACACTTAATCCCCAAATAAAATTATAGAGTGTTATCAACATATAAACATCATTGAATCCTTTGGAAATTAAATTTTCTAAAATAATTATTGCTTCTGATTTGTTTCTTTTGCCGATTGCTTCCAACAAATCGTTAATTTTGTTTGTTTTGGAATATCCTGCAATGAAACGAACATCGTCATCGGTTATTGTTGTTCCATGTTTCAGATAAATTTTAAGTTTGTCCAATTCATTCGACAGATTTGATAAATTTGTCCCAACGATTTTTATTAATTGGTCAATTGCAGAATTTGTTATCTTCCTATCATCGTTATTTAGATAATTTTTTATCCAAGTGGGGATTTCATTTTCGAATGGAGATGTTATCATCAGCGTTGTGGACTTCGCTTTTATGTCTTTTAAAAATTTATTTCTATAATCAATCTCAGATGCAATTAATACAAGAATATTTTCTTTTATTGGTTTTTCTAAATATTTTTTTAATAGTTCCTTTGATGGGTTCTTAAATTTTTTAATATCATTTAAAATAATTAACTGGGGTTTTTGAAACATTGAAATAGAATAGAGAATGTTTTGTAAATTGGGAGTGTCCAATTCATTTGCATATTTTATTTCCTTATCAATACCTCCATCTTTATTTTTAAATGAATTAGTTAATATTTCAATAAAATTTTCTTTTAGATAAAAATCATCACCAAAAAGAAAATATACAGACATAAATTGTCCAGCTTTAATTTTTTGTAATTCTTCAAAATAATCAGAAAACCAACTCATAGATGTTTTTGCCCATTCATGTATTTTTGAAAATTATATAAAATAATACTAATCATAAATCAATTAAATTTAACAATTTTTAATAACAATTCAAATTAATTATTGCCTTAATAGATATTAGTTAAATGCTAACACGATAAAACCTAATAATACGCAATAATAAGAAAATATATAAAACTTACCTTTTAATAAACTATATAAAATCCATTTGATAGCATAATAGCCGGTAATAAAAGCAATGATCGTGCCAAGTAGTATTGGTCTCCAATCAATTGCGGAAACTCCAATAATATTTTTTGTTTCCAAAATCGTTGCTCCAAAAACAAGTGGTAAAGCTAAGATAAAAGAGAATCTCGCAACCTTTTTTTTATCAATTCCGAGAAATAATCCAGTAGATATTGTGCTCCCACTACGAGAAATACCGGGAATAATTGCCACTGCTTGAACAAGACCAATTACTATTGATTTCCACAAGTTAAATTTTTTGTTTTTATTTTCCGCCCACTGTGTAAGAAACAATACTGTACCTGTAATTATTAAAGCAACGCCAACTGCATTAATATTTTGAAATAAACTTTCGAAAAAATCTTTAAAAAACACACCAACAATTCCCGCTGGGATCATTGCTATTAGCATATAAATACTCAAAGCGAAATATTCATCATTTTTCATATTTTTACGGTAATTTGTTAATTTCCAAAAATTTTTGAAAAAAGCAAATAATATTTTTTGTATTTCTTTTCTAAATACAACTAATGCACTTAAAAAAGTTCCAAAATGAAGGAAAACCTCCATAGTAATACCGGGGTACTTAATTCCAAATATTTCGCTAACCAGAACTAAATGTCCGGAGCTACTAATTGGTAAAAATTCAGTTAATCCTTGCGTTATTGCTAATAATATTACCTTCAAATAATCCATAAAATATTGATCCTAATGTAGTTAATTGTAAATAATTATTTTCATAGTCGTAGAATTATAGTTAATTTTTTATTGTTCATCAATTAAATTATTCTCTTTTTAAAACGATAATTCTATTATTTTTAAATTGTAAAAAATTCATTGTGGCATTTACTCTTGGTTTTCTAGATGTAAAACTTATTTTTCTAATAGGTCCGATAAATATATCTAGATCAGATAAAGCATTTTTTATTTCCTCTTTATTGCGATTCCCTGATTCAATCAGATTTAATAGTAAAAGCATCGTATCATAACCATAAAGCCCTACTCTTGTTGGTGATTTTCCATTAATTTTCTTATATTCTTCCAACAATTTATCGTTTTCCTTATTTCCTTTTAACCAAAGATGATCGGATACAAAAATTATATTGTTAACATAATTTCCATATTTGTTTAGAATATCAGTATCAAACCAATTTGCATCGCCAAGATATTGGGCATTGAAATTATATTTAGCTATTTGCGGAGCAACATATTGGATGTCTTCTGGTGGAATTGCAAGATAAATTCCTGTTTTACCGATAATTGATAAAATATTATCATTTTTGGGATTAGAGCGTATTATATTTTTAATTGAGTCAACAAAATGAAAGTATGTAAATATAGAATCATCGTATGAAAAGTATTTTTCTAAAGAATCAATAGAATTAATATTGAATATTGAATCTGTTAAGAATAAATCATTTTCTACCATAAAAGACGAATCGTTAATTGTTATAAATAACGAATCCTTTTTTATTATTAATTTTTTTAGAGAGTCAACCAAAATCGTATCATTACTAACAAAATTATAAGTTAAAGAATCCACTTCTATTATTCTATCAAATTCATATCTGATATCTTTCGGAGTTCCATGATACCAAATGTTCTCAATTATTTCCCCTTCCTTTTTTTCTACTGTTTTATTAAAACTATTTATCATTGCACGACCGTATTCATCTCCAGGAGCAATAGTGATAAAATCACTTAAATTCAATTCATTAATTGAATAATCCGCAATAGCATATCCTCTTTCATCTTGATCTGGACTTAGCTGAAAAATATATTCCCCCATATTCCCTAATCCGTTTTCTGTGGCTGTTGGAGTAAGCATAGGGAGTTTCATAATATTACAAATTGGTGACATTGCAATTGCCGGTTGACTTGATAAAGGACCGATAACAGCAATACAATTTTTCATTTGACTAAGTTGATATGTGTTTTTTACTGCCTTTTTTATATCACTTTCCGTGTCTAATATTATTAGATTTATTTCTGTAGAAATTTGATCTTTGTATTTGTTTAGAGCTAATTTAATTCCATCTAATATGTTGTTTCCGGGAATCGAATTTGGGCCGGATAATGGCAAAACCACGCCAATATTTATTTCATTAGTATTACTATTAATTAAATTTTGTTTAAGATCTTTTAAATATGTTTTACTAAAATAATCAATTTGATCAATTTCTTTTTCGGTTTTTCTTATTGTTTTTTTTGCCTTTTCGAAATTGCCGTTATTAATAAATTTTTCAATTAATAATAATTTAACAAAGACATACTGATTTTTTGTTTTGGTCAATGATAATATTCTTTCTAGATCATCTTCGGATAAAAATGCATTGCTAATTTTTTTTATAAATTTTTTAATATCATTAGCAAAATTGAGTTCATCTGTTAATGATTCTGCTTCAATTGCCGGTAAAATTGCTGTAATATAACTATTTCTGTTAACAAGTGATTGAGATTTGATGAAATAAATATCTGCCAAATAACGACTTGTAGGAAAATATTCTCCAAATTTTCTGCTAAGTGTCAATGCCGAATTGTAATTATTTAATTTATATTGACATTTTATTATCATAAATAAAGCTATCGAAGAATATGGATCATTTTGAATATTATTTAAATTGAATGTTTCTTCCAATTTGGTAAATGCATCATAATAGTTTTTATTTTGATACATTCTTACAGCATCATCAATATTCTTTTTTGAAGTGTTGGTTGCGTAAGAGAATGATATAATGGAAAATATTATTGTAATAATTATTGTTACTTTTTTCATTGTATTCTTTTTAATTTTCTATGTGTTTATATGAGAGATCAAATTTCTTAATTGTATCAATGTTGTCGTAATCAGTCAAATTAAATTGAATTGGAGTTACGGAAATGTAATTTTCTTTTACAGCACTTTCATCTTTCAAAAAAGATTCATTAAAAATTAATTTTTCTCCTGTCATCCAATAATATGTGCGATTTTTTGGATCTGTTCGTTTATACAATACTTCTTTCCAACGAGTATTTCCTTGTTCAGTGATCTTTACTCCATTAATTTCCGAATGAGTTTTTACATTTGGTACATTAATATTTAATAGTGTTCCTTTTGGCAATCCTTTTGAAAAAACTTCTTTAACTACCTGTTTAATGAAATGTCCAGCAGGTTTGTAATTTGGTTCTGTATAAGTCCCTAAGCTTATTGCTATTGAAGGGATTCCCATTATCGTTCCTTCGGCTGCACCTGATACTGTACCGGAATAGAGGACATTATAACCGGTGTTGCTCCCTAAATTAATACCCGAAACAATGATGTCAGGTGGATTTTTTAATATTGCACTTACAGCTAATTTTACACAATCAGCAGGTGTTCCTTTTACGGCAACACCAAAAAATTTATCTTTATAATAATAGTCAAAAACTGGGAGTGGGTCGTTTAATGTAATTCCATGTCCGGCAGCGCTCTTTTCCTTATCAGGTGCTACTATAGAAATGTTTCCGATATTTTCCAAAGATTCTTTCAATATTAACAATCCGGGAGCAGCAATGCCATCATCATTAATAAGCAGAATATGTGGCTTTTTGTTTTGTTTCAAAATAAGTTATTGTCTCCATTTTTTTGGTTTATATTTTTGTCCATAATTTAGTTTTATTTTTCCATAATCAATAGTAGAATATTTTTTTGTTTGATTTAAATAATATTCTCCTATTATAGACGGTAAAATTGGTGTATATATTGTTTTAATATTATCTATTTTTAAATTTTCTTTATTAGTAAAAATTATATCACAATTAAAATAATTATTTTCAAATTCATTGATCTCAATGAATTTTATTTTTTTTTCTGTAGGAGTAGCGGTAAAAATATAGTCGCGATATGAATGAAATATAAAAACTGGCAATTTATAAATTTTGATTTCCCTAGCTTGATTAGTCATATATGCCATTATCGTGTTGATTGGTGCGATTGGAATTTTATATGGAAATGCCAAACCAATAGCGAAGCTCATTCCGATTCGTAAACCAGTAAATGAACCGGGACCGTTAGAAATAGCAATTAAATCAATATTTTTAATTTCCAAATTATTATTTTTTAATAAATTTTCTGTTAATTCAACTAGTTTTTCTGAGTGAATACGAGGTTGATCAAGATAAATTTCATCAACTAATTTTCCATTTTTATGAAAAGCCAAGCCGCAAATTGACGAAGATGTTTCAAATGATAAGATATTCATGGGTTTACAATGAAGGCCTTGGTTAAATTTTCGATTTAATATTGTTGTTCATTTCTATTTTTAGTATTCTTTTATTATTACTTTCATTATTATGTTCAAAATTAATAATAATTGTATTCTCAGGCAAGAAATCTAATATTTTTTCTGGCCATTCAATTAGAATTATTCCATCAAGATCAAAATATTCTTCAATTCCCAAATTAAGAAGTTCTTTCGTGTTATTTATTCGATAACAATCAATATGAAAAATAGGAATGTCACCGCTATATTCATTTATTATAGTGTAAGTAGGACTTGTAACATTTTCAATAACATTAAAATATTTACAGAATCCCTTCGTGAAAGTCGTTTTTCCTGAAGCAAGATCACCTTTTAATGCTAAAGTGTCACCGGAATGAACTTTGGAAGCAAATTCATAAGCAATATTTTCCGTATCTTTTGAAGAATTAGATACTATTGTTTTAATAATATTTTTGTTATTTTTCACATTAATTTGTTTAATATCTGATTTCATTTCTTTGGATTTAAAATTGCAACAGGTAAAAGCATTTCATCCATTGAAATTCCACCATGTTGGAAAGTACTTTTATATAAGCTCTTATATTTTCTATAATTATTTGGATAAAGGAAAAAATAATTATCTTTTGCAAAGATAAAATTATTTGTTACACGTGTAATAGGCAGTTTAAAATCACTTGGATTTTTTACAAGTAAAACGGTTTTATTATCAATTTTAAGATTACGACCTACTTTAAATCTAACATTGTCAGATGTTGTTTTGTCTGCTTTTACTATCGTGCCTTCCTCTACATTTGTGCTACCGTGGTCAGTTGTTACAACAATCGTGAATCCAAGTTCGGCTGCTTTATCGAATATTTTTTTAATATAGGAATGTTTAAACCAATTTTTAACTACACTTCGATAACTTGCTTCATTTGGTATGATCTCTTGTAATATATCCGATTTTGAGCGTCTATGGGTAAGCATATCAACAAAATTAACCACTATAGCAATCAAATTATTATTATAGTCAGAAAATTTAGAATAAACATGTTTACCGAATTCTGCGTTGTTGATCTTAATATATTTCATACCATTTTTAATATTTAAATGTGCTTTTTGTAAATATCTATTGAGTAATTGTTTTTCTTTGCTATTCATACTTTCATCACTTTCGGGATTTGCATAAATGTCGGGATAAATTTTATTGATCTTATCGGGGAATTCACCTGCGAAAATTGCATTTCTACTATATGGCGTTGCCGTTGGTAAAATACTTAAATGAGAATATAGTTCAATATCAAAAGTGTCATAGAGCAATGGTTCAATAAACGACCATTGGTCAAATCGCATACAATCAATTACAACAAATAAAACTTTTTTATCATTTTCTAAAAGTGGTTTTAAATATGTGTCTAAAATATCAGGTGACATAGGAATATCAGCCTCCCCATCAACCCAATTTTTGTATTTATTGAAAACTGCTTTTTGGAATTCCTCATTTGCACTTTGTTTTTGTTCATTTAATATGTTTTGCAAATCATATTGAGGATTATCATCAAATTCCATTTCCCATTTTATCATTTTCTTATGAATATTTGTCCATTCTTTAAGAGAATTTATTCCAAAGTTTATTTCTTGATTCAATTTTGTAAAATATTGCATATAATTTTGGGCTTGTGTAGCACGAGTAATGTTACGACTTTCCAAATTTTTTTTCAATGTTAAAAGAATTTGTGATGGATTGATCGGTTTAGTAAGATAATCGGAAATTTTTTGTCCGATCGCATTTTCCATTAATGATTCTTCTTCATTTTTTGTAATCATGATAACTGGCAGAGCAGGGCGCAATACCTTGATTTTTTCTAATACAGCAAGTCCATTTAAACCATCCATCATTTCATCAAGAAGTACTGCAGAAATATAAGTGCTTTTTATAATTTCTAAAGCATCAACACCATTTGTTGCTGTTTTCACTTGATAACCCTTTTCTTCTAAAAACATTATATGTGATCTTAAGAGTTCTATCTCGTCATCGACCCATAAAATTATAAATTTATTCTTATTTGGTTGCATATTTTACGATTCCCTTTTTCTTTTAAATATCTAGCGAAATATAACAAAAAATGTTCCAAATAATAACATATTTAATTGTTTTTTAAATAATTTAGGGTTACATTGTATAATTAAATATTGGGAAATATTATTATAAAGAGGTAAAAAAATGACAAATAGTTATTCAAAATGTTTCGCTTGTGGAAAAGATAATTCTATTGGATTAAAATTAAATTTCAGTTATAGTGAACAATATGCAATTTCAAAATTTAAATTAAGTGAGGAATATTGTGGCTATCCGAATGTTGTTCACGGTGGGATTATCGGTACAATATTAGATGAAGCAATGGCGAAAATTATTATTCGTAATGAAGATAAAGCCGTAACTCATGGAATGATAACGACTTATAAAAAACCAGTTCGTCCTATAACAGAATATGAAGTAAAAAGTAAAATTATTAGCATTCGTCGAAAAATTATAAAATCCAAAGCGACAATTACTGATGAAAATGGGAAAATATATGCAGAAGCAGAAGCGACTTTTTTTCGATTGAAAAATAAAGAATTCTGATTAATAATTTGAAAAAATAATTCAAACATTTTACCAATTAATGATAAAAATTATGTAAGTTATAATCGTATATGAATTTGTATTAAAAGGAGTGAGGATGTTAAAAAAAATATTTGTGATATTTTTATTGATGTTCATTGTAAATACCAAATCCAATGCATGTACAAGTGTAATTATTACAAAAGGAGCAACGAAAGATGGATCGGCTATTTGCACTTATATCTGTGATGGCGAATTTCATCCTATTTTGAAATATTTTCCCGAAGCTAAACATAATCCAAATGATTCAATTAATATCATTGATTGGTCTGGAAATATTAGAGGGAAAGTTGCACAAGTTTCGCATACATATTCTGTAGTAAAGTGGATGAATCAACATCAGTTAGCAATTGGTGAAACGACTTTTGGTGGTAGGGAAGAGTTGCAAAATCCTGACGGATTATTGCATTATGAAGATCTAATGATATTCGCATTACAGAGAGCAAAAACGGCAAGAGAAGCGATTAAAATTATGATAAATTTAACCGAAGAATATGGTTACCGAGGTGAAGGTGAAACATTCTCAATTGTTGGGAAAAAGGAAGCTTGGTTGATGGAAATAATTGGAAAAGGACCAGGAGTGAAGGGAGTAATCTGGGTTGCTGTGAAAGTTCCTGATGGGTATGTTACTTGTCACGCTAATAAAGCGAGAATTGGTGATTTTTCTAAATATTCTAAAGACGAATGTATGTATTCATCTGATATTAAATCATTCGCAATTGAAAAAAGATATTTTGATTCTGATTCACAGAGCACATTTAGGTTTTGCGATGTTTATTGTCCGCCAACTCCTCAAAATAAAAGATATTCTGCAAGTCGTGTTTGGAGTATTTTCAGAAGAATAGCTCCGTCAAGAAAATTTTCTACCGATTATCATCGTGGAATAAAAGGAGCAAATCCGTATCCTTTATGGACCAAACCAGATAAAAAACTTTCTGTGGATAATGTAATGGACTTAATGCGAGATCATTATGAAGGAACAAAATTTGATATGACAAAGGGAATTGATGCAGGGCCTTATGGTACACCAAATCGATGGCGTCCGATAACTTGGGAAAAAGATGGGAATGAATATACTTGGGAACGACCAATTTCAACTCAGCAAACCGCATATTCTTTTATTTCGCAAACTCGTTCATTTATGCCTGATGAAATTGGGGGATTATTTTGGTATGGAGTTGACGATACATATTTTACATGTTATATTCCTTTGTATGTTGGAATTAATGATATACCGGAATCATTTGCAACAGGTGATTTCCGGAAATTTTCTTGGGATTCTGCTTGGTGGGTTTTCAATTTTGTTTCTAATTACGCTCATTTAAAATATTCATATATGATGCCGGAAATAATAAAAGTACAATCTCATATTGAAAATATGTTTCTGAATAATCAAGATGCAATTGAACAAACGGCAAAATTATTGTTGGAAATTAATCATGATCTGGCAATAGAATATTTGACAAACTATTGTGTTGCAAATGGTGAACAAGTTGTAGAAAAATGGAAAGAACTTGGTGAATATTTAATGACAAAGTATAATGATGGATATGTTAAAGATAACTCTGGTAAAGTGGGAGAAATGGGATATCCGGATAAGTGGATAGAAAAAGTATTAAAAAGTCGGCCGGAACAATTTAAATTATCCCCCAAAATGAACTTTAAAAACTTTTAACATTTTGAAAAAAAATATTTTAAGAAGAATTATAAACCCATTAATAGATTGGCTTTTTCCACCGAGATGTTTAATATGTGGAAAAGTTGCTCTTTTTAATAGTTATTTATGTCACGATTGCTTTTTTGATCTGGAAATATTTGGTAAGGCACCACATTCCTTTGAAGCGGAAAATTCTGTGATAGATGAAGTTTCGTCACTATATAAATTTAATAATGTTATGAAAATATTGATTCATAATCTCAAATATAATAAATGCGATTATATTGGTACATTTTTAGGTAATCAGATGGGGATTTATTATAAGAATACGAGTTTTAAAGATTATGATTGCATAATTCCAATTCCATTACATAGAGTGAAAAAGGATATGAGGACATACAATCAAGCGGAGCAAATTGCAAATGGTATCTCACAGGTTTTTGAAATGCCGGTAAATATAGGATTATTAAAGAGAAGTGTTTTCACAGAAACGCAAACGAAATTAAATCAAAATGAGCGACAAGAAAACATTAAAGGTGCTTTTAAAATAAAAAATAAAAAGGATATTCCCTCATCTGCGATCTTGATTGATGATGTTTTCACTACTGGAGCAACAACATCAGAAGCGGCAAATACATTGAAAGAAGCCGGTGTAAAAAAAGTCGGAGTATTAACAGCCGCAACACCACTTTTTTCGCGACATTTAAAATTTGTTTTTGAAATGGATGATAGTGAAGATGTGGATTTGTAAAAATATTGAGTGTTTTTTTAAATTTTAACTACAAGAGGGAATTTAAAGTAAGTTATAAATTTCTATTCCAAAAGTATATTATAATGTTCATATCTAAATTTATTTTCAATACAATAATAAGCTCAACATTGAAGCCGTAGCGACTGCAGCATTTAATGATTCCGCCTCACCAATTCGTGGCAAAGATACTCTCTGTAAATTGTATTCGTTCCATGAATTAGAAATTCCGCAACTCTCATTTCCAATAACCAAAGCAAAGTTATTTTCCGAATTATAGTTTTTGATATTTTCACCTTGATGAACATCTGATAAAAGAATTTTTCTTGAAGTATTTTTACAATCGTTAATTATTTTGTCGTAGGAATTTTCTATTACGAAAGGCAGATGAAAGATTGAACCCATTGATGATTGAATGACTTTTGGGTTTTCCGGCTCGACAGTCCCTTCTAATAAAACTAAGCCACCTAATCCAAACCAATGGGCAATTCTAAAGATCGTTCCGAGATTTCCGGGGTCTTTTATTTTATCCAAAATGAGAATATTGCCTTTCAATTCCGGCAACGGAAAAATCTGTCGATTTGCAATAGCAATTATTCCTTGAGGTGAAATTTCAGTGCTTATTTTTTTTACATCACTATGATGAATATTGAATAATGGTATCTTTTTTTCTTTTGCTAAATTAAATATTTTATTGATATTTTCTTTTTCAATTATAGAAGTAGTGTAATAAATTTCAGTAATATTATAATTAGAATTTATTGCTTCTTCTACTGATAATAAACCGCTGATCAAGAATTGTTCATTGATTTTTCTATATTTTTTTTGATGTAATGATCTTATTCTTTTTATTGTATTTTTACTTATTTTTTTCATACTATAAATCCTTTTATTTATCAATAATAATAATTCATTCCGATTTCAATCATTAATCCGCCGTAGTATTTTTTCTTTCTTTTCTCTGGCTTAGATATAAGTTCTCCACCACTTATTTTTCTTACATATGGGATCATTTGACTACAATTAAAATAAATTTTTATTTTTTCTTTAAAACTATAGTTACTGTGAAGTTTTAAATTAAACAAATTAATATCATATAAATAATTTTCGTGTTCGTTTATTGAAGTTAATCCATATTCAAGATTAGCAATATAACTTATATCAACTGATGCTAATGAATGTATATAACCAAATTCAGGATTTATTGAAAAGTGTTTATTATTAAAATAAATTCCATATTGAACAATTTGTGTCTTATGGAATATTTGCAAATCAATATTTAACTGATGAGCAATTGGTAAGAAAAACAAATAACCCAAAACAGGAGTAGTTAATTCTTGTTGCCATTTCAATTTACCTTGACTTGCCCCCAAAAAATAATACTTTTCCCCCGCATTGTTTTTATAACCAATTTTCCAATTTGTAAATTTAAAATTTCCGTTAGACAAAACATTAATGTCATATAATTCTGGGGAAACAATTTGTTTCCACTTTGGTTCTAAATTCGTTTCACTATAACCAAAGAAAAACATAATATTTTTTTTTGAAGTAATACCTAATTTTAGTTGAAAAGGATAGAATGTGTTTCCAATTTGAGTATATCTTTCTCCATCTAATTTTGGTGAATTTGTATTCAAATGTCTTTCGTCAATTTTTATATCCAAAAAATGAAATTGTAAATTAATAAACGGGTAAAAGTTAAAAATCTGAGGGGCAGAATAATAAATATTAATAATATTGTTTATTGTTTTAGGATAAAAATTAATTGAGTCTCCAAAAGTTGGTTCTAATAAATTATATAGATATCTATTGACCGTTGAGTCAGTTTTAGAATGAGGGAATTTATAAATTTTTAACAGGAAATTATTATCAATAGATTTATGTTTATATTTTATTTTTAGGGAATGTTTGTTTAATTTTGTTTTTAAATATATATCATAATTTTTTGATAAGAAATTAATTGAACCCATAGTGTATTCTGAATTTAAAATATTTTGATAGGCGGAATAATTAAATTCATAAGAGCATCCAAATTGCAATTTTTTATTTATTATAGGTGAATGGAACTGAATTTTATGAAAATGGATCAAACTTCTATTGTAAAGTGAGTCCGAAGAATATTCGGTATATAAATAATTTAGATTGCTATTGATTTTAATTTGTTTATCAATAAAAATATTATCTTCTATTTTATCTAATGAAAATATATTGCGAACGATATCAAATGTATCACAGTTAGCGATATTAATAATCATAAATAGTAATAAAAATATTGATAGATGTTTTATTTTGTGCAAAAGGATTTCCATAATATAATTTTACAAAATATTATTTGAAATCGGAATATTAATAATATAATTCTAATAAAAACTCATTTTACGACTAAATACAATAAAAGAGTTTTATCGTATCAGAAACTATTTCTATTAGACGTGTTAATCAAATTGTTTAAAAAAAATAAATTGCAACTTTTTCTATTTTGAAAAATTTTCGGGGGATGAAAAGGGTAATTTAATTTTTTAAAAATGTCTTGACATTAAAGTAAATATAATTTATCTTAATTTATAAAATATGGAGAATGAAAAGGGATATATTGATTTATATAAAAATAATTATTTTTACTTTTAAAAATATAACAAGAGGTATGCTTTATGAAAAAACAGGCAATTATTATGTTATCAATCTTTTCAGTGATTTTTTTGAGTAATTGTACTTCTATGGGTTTTATTCCTCCCAAATACTCTTTGGCAACAGCTGATTATGTAGATAAAACTATCAGTAAAAATACAGAAAAAACAGCTGGTTATATAGATGAAGCGATCAGTAAAAGTACAGAAAAAACAGCTGATATGGTTATGGAAAAAGCAGAAACCGTAATGGAGAAAAAAATATCAGAGCAAAAAGAACAGATTCAGAAAATGATCCAGGATATTGCAAGTCAGCAAGAAAACACAAAAAAAGTTCTTGCTTCAATGGAAGATATCACTAAAAAATCACATACTATTGATTACCAGTTCCGTAAAATGTTGGAAGATATTCAGAGTTCTAAGCGTGAAACTCAGGATAATATTGATAAAATGTCGGATACTTTAACTGTGAGTCTGACAAAATTATCTAAACTCATTAATGATAATGTTCAGGCACTGAAAACACAAGATCAAGAGTTTGTCAATATTATTAACCAATTACAAACACAACTTAACAGTACACCGGAAAAAACATTAGAAGGTTTACAAAATGCTATTGAAGTTTTTTTAAAAGAAAACTAATTAGAAGAATTAACATAATATTAATTCTTCAGGAGTAAAAAATGAATTGTCAATCATTTTTCCAAAAAGTACTTTTTCTTTTATTTTTTATAATAATAATTTACTCAACTGCAGTATGCTTAGCAAACACAAAACTAAGTGAACCCGATACAACAAAAGGTTTTTTCGATCAGGCAAACAATAAATTCAATAATATGTTTAATGAAACAGTGGAAACTGCTGACTCATCCGTTGATAAACCTTTTGAAAAGGAAACGAACGAAGATACTGTAGCAGAAGTAACCGATTTACTAGCCATCAAAACAGAAGAAACTACACTTGAAGAAAAGCAGAAAAAAATAATTGAACTGGTGGAAAAGTTAAATTCTCTTGAAGAAGATATTAACAAAAAAGTAGAAAAGTTAATTAAGACAGAAATAGATGATGGTCCCATAAAAGACTTTGAATCTCCGTCACAGTACGAAGAGAGAAAATTAGACAATAAGCATAAAATTGAAGAAATTAAATTGCGATATAACCAGAAATTCACCGAACAGAAATTAATGCTTGAAAACAAAATTGAAGCTATCACATCTCAAACTTATAGAGATTCTTTAGAACTTAAACTTGGGAGATACATTAATGCACGAGAACGTTTCGTGATCACTGATACAACAACTGGTCAACATGGTAGTTTATATATACTTAGAGACATAGCTCATCAATTTCAGAAAGATTTTGTAAATCTTCAACCAGTGGGTGTTTATCAATTATTTAAAGATGGTTGCAAGCGGTTAATTAGTGTTGAAGCAAACTACAAAAATCAAATATATACCTCGCTTTTCGATAGACGTCTGGAAAAAATAAAAGCTTTAAAAACATTGGATGCTCATGACAGAAACATAAATATAATCTGCTTTAATAGTGATGGAACGAAATTTGCTACAGGAAGTGATGACAAAACTATAAAAATTTGGGATACCGAAAAACAAACTATAATTTTTGAACTCCCGAAATTTGATACATACATTACTGCACTTTCATTTCATCCAAGTCAGCAAATTTTAGCCTGTGGAGATAATGATGGAAATTTAATTGTCTGGAACATTGATACTAAGACAGAGATTGTGAGAATTAAAGCCCATGAGGATGGGATAAATTCCATATCTTATAATTCCGATGGTAGTAAAATTTTAACTGGAAGTAAAGATAAAACAGCCAAAGTATGGAAAGTCCCAAGCATGGAGTTATTATATATGCTTGGTGATAATCCCGATGAAATAAAATACGCTTTATTTAATCCGGATGGAGTTAATTTAATTTTAGGTTGTGCCAATGGAATTATTAAAATTTACGATCCGTTTAATGGCAATTTAAAGATTACTAAAGATTCCAATACTTTATTTTTAAATGGAATGGCAATCAGCCCGGATGGACAGATCATTGCAACCAGCGGAATTTATTCAGCAATCTCTTTATGGAATGCGAAAGATTTAACACCTATCATAATGGTAAAAGAGAAACTTTCTTCGGTGATAACTTCATTGTCTTTCAGTATTCCAAATGGTCAAATCCTGATTGGAAGTACAGATGAGGGAGATATATATTTTTGGAAAACAAATAAAGGGACTTTTATAAAAAAACTTGAAGGTGCACATAAGAAAAGCATAAAGTCACTGGATATAAATAATGAAGGGAAAATATTAGTAAGCGCTGATGAAGATGGGAAAGTAAAACTGTGGAAACTCACTTATGATCGGTTTAGTGAATATGTATCAGAAGGTACTGGTGTTACAGGTACAGGTTTTGGCAGCGGACTTCCGCCAAATTTAGTTATTGATCTACAGTTTTGGGAACCATCAGGAAACAATATTCTCGACGCTCTTGAAGAAGGTAAATTAATAGTAGAAGTAAAAAATTCAGGTCAAGGTGTTGCTAGAAAATGTGCAATTCTACTTTCTGGAGATTATCCATCTGGCTTAATAATGAGAAACCGTACAATCATAGGCATAATTAACCCTGGTGAAAAAGTAACTAAAGTAATTCCACTGGTTGCCGGATATTCCATTCCCGATTATAATATTTCGCTAAGCTGTAAAGTTATAGACGAAGCAACCGGAATTGCTGCAGCATCCATGGATCTCAATTTTGAAACAGTAAAATATTTTGTAAAACTTGAAGACGCTGGTTTTCAGATTGAAGATGCCAATAATGACGCTAGAATTGGCCCGGGTGAAGTTGTAACTGTAACAGTAAGGGTTCAAAATTTAGGAACTAGCACTGCAAAAAATGTCAGGGCAAAAATCCGTATCGGTAAATCAGTAGTATTTACCGAAGATAATAGCAAGAGAGAGAAAATATATGACTTAGGAAATCTTGAGCCAGGAGAGTACAAAGATAAAATTATTTTTAAGATATGGGCTAATAGTTCTGCCCCTGATACTTTGCCTGTTTACCTTACTTTATCTGAGCTTTATGATAAGTGGGGCGTTACGGAGATTCCAATTGAGTTGCCTTTTGATAGTCCGGATATTGCAATGAAAACTCTAACTGTAAAAGGCGACAAGCAATCTGTCGGTGATATGGTTGCCGAAGATTTTTCAATAGATATTGAACGGGATATACCTGAAACTTCAACTAAAAACAATAATGCGCTAGCTATTGTTTTTGGAATTGAAAAATATAAAAATGTGTCAAATGCTTCTTTCGCAAAACGAGATGCCGCTTTCGTGAAAGAATATTTCAATAAAGTTCTTGGAATTCCTGAAAATCGAATTTACTATAAAACAGATTCAGATGTCGGGAAAGCTGAATTCGATAAAGTTTTTTCAACGGGTGGATGGTTAGATAAACGTGTAAAGGATAAATTAACCGATATTTACATTTATTATTCCGGACATGGTGCTCCTGATTTGAAAAATAAAGTCGCTTATTTAATACCTTATGATGGCGATCCAAATTATGCGTCTCAAACTGGATACTGTCTTGATGATCTATATAATAATCTCTCGGAATTAAATGCCAGAAGTGTGAACATTTTTATTGATGCTTGTTTTTCCGGAGCAAACCGTGAAAATGATATGTTATTGGCTGATGCTCGTCCTATTTTAATTAAGGCAGATAAGCCGAGTATTAAAGGAAATATGACAGTGTTTTCTGCTGCTAGTGCAAAACAGATATCATCAGCATGGCCAGATAAAAAACATGGATTATTTACCTATTTTATGTTAAAAGGACTAAAAGGTGATGCTGACGCTGACCATAACAACAGTCTGACAATACAGGAATTAGAAAATTATATCAAATCTAATGTATCAGAAACTGCAGGAATGTTAGACCGTGAACAAACCCCTGATGTCCAAACACATTCACCAACTTCAATTATATCTATTTATAATGGATTTGAAACTGGACAATAAGAAATTATAATCAGTTTATTGAAGAAGTCTGTTATGAAAATATGGATTATGAAATCTTTTTAGCTGGAATTATGCAAATTGTTTATTCAATATTTACAAATAAAAGATATACAAAAAAATATTAGTTATTTTTGGTAATTGTAAAATATATTGCCAAATAATGTTATTATCAATTATGAAAATAGCTTGAAATTATAAAATACTGTTCTTTAAATAAACTCATTAATTTGATCCTAACAAAAACCCCCTTATTATCAAATGCAATAAAGGGGTTTTTGTCGTATTCTAAACTATTTCTATTTCAGTAGAGTCATTTTTACAAAATTATTTTCATTATTGTATGAAATTCGAGCGATATAAACACCGGAACTAAAATTAGCGGCATTCCAAACATAAGTATGTTTTCCTGCAGATAATTTTTTATTACCGAGATCTGCAACCAATTGTCCAAGGATGTTGTATATTCTAATTTCAACTTTTTTTGCTTCGGGAATGTCAAATGTAATTGTGGTAGATGGATTGAATGGATTCGGATAATTTGAATATAATTTGAATTCTTTTGGCTTTACAATATTATTTTCAACACCCACATATCGATCTGGAAATAAGCCTCCTAATGTGCTATCTGTTCCCATTATATAACCTTTCCACATTTGAAGAAAATTATCTGGTGGATTATCGAACCACGCAGATAAATCAATTCTTTCACCAGTTTCTGGATCTGAGAATGTTGCACCGGGGGAGTTAAAATCTTCTTTGATCGTTTCTACATTTGAAGCAAGTTCTTGAGTGAAATTAATTACATCTGCTGAATCCAAGTCAAAATCAGATGCAAATGGGGCAAATGCCTCTCCTAACATCTCTACAGAATCTGTAAATGCTGAAAATCCAACTAACCATTCAGCAAGGTTAGTACCAAATTCAGTGAATTTATCTTTTCCATATTGTTTAAGCATTAAGAAGTTTGGATTAGCTTTTTCCAAAGCAGCAATTAACAATGTATCGTTAACTTTTGTTTCTTTCCATTCGTTATAAATTTCTCCTTCTGCCCAAGTAGAGTCCCATTGTTCAGTTTCTGAATTATAGTAATATTCCCAATATTGGTAGTAACTTGTATCATAAATTGTTTCTATATAAATTGCTTCTTTAAAGTCAATTTCATTAGGGTCAAGATATAGATCAAACATTCTGTTAAGCTCTGTATCAAGGGAATCAAATCCATCAGCCATAAAAGTAAAAAATTCTTGTGCTTTTGTAGTTCCTTCGATAATATTTTTACATACTTCTTGAGTCAAATAGATTGGAACAATATCATCCTGTCCTTTTACTAAATTGTCTTGAGGTGAACATTCCTTACCACCTTTAAGTAGTATAACAAAAACATCCTCGGTATCAACATTAGCGATATAGTTGAGATGATGGTTAATATATGCACATTCATCAGAATAATCAAATTTTGACCAATCGAAGTGGAACAATAAACTATCAATATTTGCATTATCACAATAGCTAAAAATTTTACTTGCATCTTTAGAAAAATTATCTACCGTTTGCAAATATTTAATAACAGCTAATCCCGCATGTGGGTCTCCATCATTTGGATTTCCAATAATGGGAGCATTTAGTAAAGCGAAATAATCAATATATTTAGATGGTAAATATGTGTATTTTACCCAATTGTATTCTTCGACATTAATTATCATATCTTTATTGATCTTAGCGATAATATCCGATGGTAAGCCGGTAGGAAAAATGTTTCCAAATGTATAAGTAGCTGGAACCGCTTCAAAATAATAATCAAGAAAAACATCTGGTAATCCAAAAGGAGCATTTTCAATTATACCAACCGGACGAAATGTTTTTCCTTCGCCATGATCAAGAGGATATTCTTTTCCTTTTAGTATTAAATTAACAGAATCAATAGCAGCTTGAACGGAATCAATATAATCAACAGAAATATCTAATGATGAAAATGGCTGATTTGTACCTACGGCTTTTAAGGTATCTAAAGCAACTTGCAATTCTTCAAGTGCTACAATAAACGAATCAATTGCAGGTTGTGTGTTGCCACTCCCGATTTCACCTAATGAATCTAAAATATCAATTCCGGCACTAATTGAATTACCAAAACTTTCGAAATGTTCAGGTAATGTAAACATTCTGTTAAAAGCAGTACGCGAAAATTCATAGGTAGTATCAAGATCATTTCCAAATCCCGATAATTCTAATAAAAAGACAAAATCATTTTCATTTGAAAATAGAGAATCCATATTTGTTGCAAATTGTCCCATATTTGTATCAAGTGAATCTTCATAGAATGCGAATAATGAATCAAGTTCATCAGCAAAATCATAAGTATCATCTGCAAAATTATCGATATTGTCTTTTGTAAGTTGAAAATCACCTGATTTAAAATATACGGCAAGATTATGGACAAAATCCTCAGCATGAATTACATTACGAAAAATGTTTATTAAAGTTGAATCTAAACCTTCACTAAAATATTCTGCCTCTGTTTTAAAGTTATTGAAAGATGATTCGGTTTGGACAAATAACGTGTCAACAAAATATTCAGAATGAGCGAGTCCCAAAAATGCCAATCCAAAATACCCCTTATTTACAACAGTAGAATCCACATCTAAAATCCAATCATTAAAGACGCTGTCTCTTTCAGCATAATAGTCTTTTACATTTTGATCCACATCTTTGTAAATAATCAAATCGGATATGGGTGGTGGTGCAAAAAGAAAACTTACACTGACCAAAAACAATAACACTAACTTCTTCATTTTAACTTCTCCTCTTTTTATTATATTATTACAAATAATTTTTAATTAATATAATATAATTTAATTTAAAAAACCTATGATAAATATCACAAAATTAGTTTTTTTCCATTTTGCATAAAATATTGCCGTAATTTCTATTAAATATCTAAACAATTATTAAAAAAAAATAACAAATCTGTATTTGTATAAGCAAATATTTTGCTATATATTATCATAGTTGATGTAAAATAATTTATGAAGGAGTAATTAAAATGAGACGAACGATGCAATTTTTTATTGGTTTATTAGGGTTACTATTTATTGTTACAAGTTGTGAAAAATTAAAGGAATCAAAAATAATACCATCAAAAGCGAAAAAAATTAAAAAGGAACTTACAACTCATAATGATACGAGAATTGATAATTATTATTGGTTGAGAGATAGAGAAGATCCAAAAGTAATCAAATATTTGGAAAATGAAAATGAATATTCCGATGCAGTTATGAAGGATACAAAAAAATTACAAACAAAACTTTATGATGAAATGGTAAATAGGATCAAGCAAGAGGATGAATCCGTACCCTATAAATTTAACGGATATTACTATTATACAAGATTCGAAAAAGGAAATGAGCATCCGATTTATTGTCGTAAAAAGGGAAGTTTAGAGAGTAAAGAAGAAATTTTATTAAATGAAAATGAAATGGCGAAAGGATTTTCCTACTTCCATATTGCTGATTTTAGTGTAAGTCCGGATAATAAAATTATTGCTTATTCGGTTGACACATTGAGTAGAAGAAAATATACGATAAAATTCATAAATTTAGAGATGGGAAAATTGCTAAAAGATAATATCCCAAACACTTCAGGAAATATTGTTTGGGCAAATGACAATAAAACAATTTTTTATAATGTAAAAGATGAATCACTTCGTCCATACAAAACAGTAAAACACATTTTAAGAACAGATGTGAAAAATGACAAAACAGTTTATGAAGAAAAAGACAATACATTTTATCATACGGTTTCAAAAAGCAAATCACAAAAATATATACTGTTTTGTTCGGAATCTACTTTATTCACTGAATATCATATTTTAGATGCAAACACTCCTAATGGGAAGTTAAAAATAATCCAGCCGAGACAAAAAGATCTTGAATACAATGTCGATCATATTGGTAAATATTTTTATATCAGGACAAACAAAGATGCAAAGAATTTTAAAATTGTTAGAACAGAAATTGAACATTTATCACAAGAATATTGGGTAGATGTAATTCCAGCTCGGGAAGATATTTTGATAAGTGATTTTGAAATATTTAATAATTATTTAGTTGTAAAAGAATTCAAAAATGCTTTGCCTTTTATAAAAATATTGGATTTTGTAAATGATAAAAAATATACTATCGATATTAAAGAACCGGCTTATACTTTGTGGATTTCAACTAATCCTGAAGGCGATTCGGATATTTTAAGATACGGATACGAATCTATGACGACTCCAAGTTCTATCTATGATTTTAATATGGTTACTAAAGAGAAAAAATTAATGAAAGAGGAAGAAGTGCTTGGTGATTTTGATAAAAATAATTATCAAACAGAACGGTTGTTTGCTACTGCTTGTGATTGTACAAAAGTTCCAATTTCAATTGTCTATAGAAAAGGATTGAAGAAAAATGGAAAAGCACCATTGTTGATTTATGGATATGGATCCTACGGAAATAATATGCCGGCGTATTTTAGTACGGTTCGTTTAAGTCTGTTGAACAGAGGATTTGTTTATGCAATCGCTCATATTCGAGGTGGTCAAGAAATGGGAAGAAAATGGTATGAAGATGGAAAATTATTAAAAAAGAAGAATACTTTCTATGATTTTATTGATTGTACGAAATATTTAGTGAAAGAAAAATATGCATCTCCTGAAAAGGTTTTTGCAATGGGTGGAAGTGCCGGTGGTTTACTTATGGGAGCGATTTCAAATATGGCACCTGATCTATATACTGGAATCATCGCTCAAGTTCCTTTCGTAGATGTTGTAACAACTATGCTTGATGAGAGTATTCCACTGACAACCGGTGAATATGATGAATGGGGAAATCCGAATGTTAAGAAATATTATGATTATATGTTATCTTATTCTCCTTATGATAATGTTGAAGCGAAAGAATATCCCAATATGCTGATCACGACTGGATTACATGATTCACAAGTTCAGTATTGGGAATCGGCAAAATGGGTGGCAAAATTACGGGATTTGAAAACAGATGATAAATTATTATTAATAAAAATTAATATGGATTATGGGCATGGTGGAGCTTCAGGTAGATTTGAAGTTTATAAAGAATATGCACTTGAATATGCGTTTATTTTTAAGATATTAAATATTAAAAAATGAATATCCAGTACCTTTTGATCTGGAGATCTATACATTGCAGGCAATTATATTTAAAAAGGAGGAAATTATGTCAAAATTCAATTTTTCGTTTATTATTACGCTTTTTTGTTTAAGCGTGGTAACGACAACTTACGCCCAATTACCGCAAACATTTACCAATACAGCACGTAACATACATTATGGTTATGCCGAGGGCGTAGCAGTGGGTTCAGACGGCACTGTTTTTCTTGCCAATGGCAGTGACGGTTTGCGTGCATACAGCTATAACGGAACATCTTTCACCAACACCGCACACATTAATGACGGTGGTTATGCCTGGGGTGTAGCAGTGGGTTCAGACGGCACTGTTTTTCTCGCCAATAGCTATGGTTTGCGTGCATACAGCTATGAC
>JAUVLI010000011.1 GCA_030600775.1 Fidelibacterota bacterium
GCCTATTGTCCGGCAACATTTGTTGATAAAAAGTTAATGGCAACAATAAAAAGCGACATAATTGAACCGACGATCGCTGGAATAAAAAATGAGAAATTTAATTATAAAGGTGTGATATATTTTGGATTAATGCTTACCGATGATGGCCCGAAAGTTTTGGAATATAATATACGATTTGGTGATCCGGAAACGGAAGTGATTTTGCCTTCTCTGAAAAGCGATTTGTTGGAATTGATATTAGCATGTTTTGACGGCAATTTGTCAACAACAAAACCTGAGTTTTACAAGAAATATTTTGTTGATGTTGTTTTGGCTTCCGGCGGTTATCCGAATAAATATGAAAAAGAATATACAATCTCCGGACTTGGAAATTTATCAAATGAAACAATAATATTTCACGCCGGAACTAAAAAAGAAAATGGTAAAATATTAACCAATGGCGGTAGAGTATTAAATGTTGTAGCGAGTGGTAATGACTTAAATTCAACTATCGAAAAGGTATATAAAGAATGCAGAAAAATTTCATTTAAAGATATTTATTATAGAAAGGATATAGGAAAGAGATAGAGTTGTAAAAAATGAAAAATGAAAAATGAAAAGTGAAAATTAAAACTTCCGAAGTTAGGATATTATGTCTTGGGCAAATTAATAATGAACTTTGTGCCTTTCCCAATTTCACTTTCTACATTTATACTACCACCGTGTAACAATACAATATGTTTTACTATAGAAAGCCCTAAGCCAGTTCCTCCACTTTGCCTTGATCTGGACTTATCTGTAACATAAAATCGTTCAAATAATCTAGGATAATGTTTCTTTTCTATTCCAATCCCAGTGTCCCGAACGATAATTTGAATATCAGTATTTTTATTTTTTACTTGAATATCAATCTTGCCCTGGTCTGTATATTTTATGGCATTGTCTATGAGATTTATAAACATCTGTTCAAGGCGAAATCTATCACCTAAAAAATCAGATAATTCCTTATCAACATTTACATTGAAAGTTAAAGATTTTTCAATCATCTTTTTTTCAAATATCTTCCCTTGATCCTTTATTAAATTTTCCAAATTAATTGATTCTTTCTGAAGTGTTTCGGTCTCTTCAAGATTGGAAAGGATAAGCAGATCTTTTACAATAGTAATTAATCTATTAGTATGTTTATCAATAATTTTTAAATAATATAGTTTATCTTTTTCTTTTTCATCTTCTTCCAGAGTTTCAACAAATCCTTTTATTGCTGTTAAAGGAGTCCTTAACTCATGGGATACATTTGATACGAATTCTTTTTTAATAATTTCCATCTCTTTTTGTCTAGTGATATCATGAAATAATATTACAATTTCATTATTCAAACCAGCATAACCAAAAGAGCAAAGGAAGTATTTATTTTTCCAAAACCATTCCTCAGAAAAATTTATTTTTTCCTTTTTAATCTTATCAATAAAATTTTCAAATTTTTCATCTCTGATAATTTCCCAGAATGGTCTGTTGAACATTTCTTTATCAGTTATTTTTTTTATATTGTCATTTGTCAATATAACATTTCCATTGAGATTAATTACCATTAAGGCCTCATCGATTGACGATATAACACAGTTTAGACTTTCTTTTTCTTTTTTTGTTTTTTCAAATAAATTTTGAATTTCCTCAGTCATATCATTAAAATTTTCAGCAAGAATATTTAAATCATCATTTCTGTTCAAGAACACCTTGGTATTGAAATCGCCGGTCGAAACCCGCTTTGCAGCTGTAGTAAGTTTTTTAATAGGGTTTGAAATGCTTTTACTTAGTATAATTGCAGATATAATTGCAAATAAAAATACAAAAAAACTGATTATCAATATTTTTTGGCTCAAATCATGCCTCAATTTTTTAATATTACTCATAAAAAGACTGGTTCTGATAACATAGTGTGTTTTATTAGTAATTAATAAGGGCGTGGCGACATAAAGCATTTTAGTTTTCAAAGTTTTACTGTACCTAATAGATATTCCTGTTTTGCCACTAAGAGCTTTTTCAATTTCTGGCCTGTACCTGTGATTTTCCATCAATTTGGGATTTCCTTCAGAATCTGCCAGAACAAGACCCTGTGAAGATATTATGGTAATTCTTGTATTTATTTGTTGTCCAATATCCTTAATGAAACTATTGAGATTATCAAAATCTTTATCATTAATGTAGTTTTGTATTTCAAAGATCAATGATTTATTTATATTAATCAAATTTTGTGTTAATGTTGTTTCATAATGTTTTTTTATTGCATATGAAGAGAACACATAAATAGACAATATTAATATCAATATAATTATTGTAAAACTGCTTATTATCTTAAAAAAAAATGAAGATTGTTTTCTCATTTTTTATCCCTTGTTATTTATAATGTTTAAGATTATTACAATTTATTAATTGAATATATATTTGATTAATCAATTTTATACCCAATGCCACGTATGTTTTTTATCATATCACTGGCAATTCCTAATTTACTTCTCAAATTTCGAATATGAACATCAATTGTTCTGTCGCTAACTATTTTGTCATTTCCCCAAAGTTCGTCTAAAAGATTACCACGCGAAAGAACCAAACCCCTATTTGACGATAATATTTTCAAAATATTGAATTCTGTAATTGTTAAATCTATCTGTTTTGTCTCAACAAATACTTGATACTTTTCTAAATCAAGTACAATCAAATCGTCAACATTGATTTTTTTTAATCCAATTTTTGATATATTTCTACGCAAAACGGCTTTTACTCGAGCCACAAGTTCTCTAGTGGAAAAAGGTTTTGTGATATAATCATCGGCACCGAGTTCTAAACCTAAAACTTTGTCGAATTCCTCATCTTTTGCAGTCACCATAATGATAGGAATATTTTGATAATCAGGGTTATTCTTTATCTCTTTACATATTTCCATTCCATTACTTCCAGGTAGCATGAGATCAAGCAAAATAAGAGCAGGAGATTTTTCACTCAAAAAATTAAAAAGTTTTTCCGGCTCAGAAAACTCATACGGTTGGTATCCTGCTTTTTTCAGATGAATAGAAATGAGTTCTAAAATATCTTCTTCATCGTCTAATATTGCAATTATTTTGTTCATACAGATATATTAATATTTTAATGTTTTATATACAATCATTTTTTATATATTAAGTGTCTTTTTATGTTTTGTAATTCCTATTATTTAAATTTACAAGAAAAAGTTAATTTGCAAATTACATCATTTTTGACCAATTAAATTTACAAACCAACTTTTAACTATTTCAAATAAATCTACGATTTCTGTTTGATAAGTGATTAAAATATTCCTTATTTGAGAAAAGTAACTGATTTAGTTATTATTTTATTGTGTGCAACAAATCTAATAAAATAGATACCTGATGATAAATTAGAAGCTTCAAAAGTAATCGTATGATATCCTGCTTGATATTGTTTGTTTGTAAGAGTTCTTATTTCGTTTCCTTTTAAATCAAATACTGTTACTTTAATATTTTGTGTTTCAGGAATTGAAAATCTAATTTGTGTTGTTGGATTAAATGGATTTGGATAAGAAGATAATTCATAAGATGTAGCAACATTAATTTTATTATTTTTATCATTAATTCCACTGGTTGTCCCAAGTCTTCCTTGTTCATCGAGGATTGATAAATCTTCAAGCCATTGTTCGCTACCAAAAGCACCAACAAAATCAACTTGTGTAAAAAATCCATCGTTTTTCAATGCAACTGCACCACTCAATAGTGGACTTCCAACGTCAGGGCGAGGATCAACTTGTCCATCAACTTCGCGACCACCAAGTGCTTTAAATTGAGGATTGGTATCTTGTGCAGTAAATTGGCTTTCTATATCAGGATAGAATTGACCATCTGTACAATTATATATTACGCTATTTGATGAAAAATTCAACGAATCACCAATCAATGCTTGTGTTGCTTCGTCTTTAGCTCTCAATCCGACGCCATTTCCATAAGCTAATACCATATTCCTGAAATCTCCGGCAGTTCCTTCACGAAGTCTAATCAATTCATCTGATCCATCACCAGCAGGAGTTCCACCATCAGGACCAATAATAGTTACATTACTAAATTGTGGGAATGATCTTGGTTGCACATCCATATTTGAACCTGAATTATCCATTTCAAAACCACGTCCACACATATCTTTTCCCTGTAATGCAAATAGAAACTGACCTTTTCCCTGATATCCTTCATCTGTATCAAAACAGTCATCACCAACAAAAAGCACTGATAAATATTTTACATTTACAGTTCCACCAAAAAATTCAAAACCGTCATCAAGATTATAAGCAACTTCACAATGTTCAATAACAGTTCCTCGACCAACTCCGGCAAGAGTAATTCCGTTAATTTCATTATCTTGACCAATTGCTCTTCCGCCATACCACACACGAACATATCTCAAAATGCCACTATTATCATCAGGATTATTGCCACCATAAGGTATCCCAACTAAACCTTCTACAAAGGATTCGCCTTTATTTGTCGGAGCACTTCCAAGAATAATAATTCCACCCCATGTTCCTCTTTGGGGAAGTTCTGATGCCGGTAAATTTGATGTAAAAGTGATTGGAGCACTCTTTGTACCATCAGCAATAAGTTTTCCACCACGCTCAATAACAAGTGCCGGAGCAAGTCCACTTCCATCATCTTGATTAGATTTGATAATAGTACCTGGTTCAATTGTTAATGTTACACCATCTTTTACGAATGTTTGTCCTGTCAATAAATATTCCTGACTTGCATTCCATGTTACATCTGAAGTAATATCTCCAGAAATTGACACTTGTCCAAATGACAGAGTAGAAACTCCAACAATTAATAATGCTGTAATAATTAAGTTTTTCATTATGTCTCCTTTTTTTAATTTTCCGTTCAAGTTTTTCATTATATCTCCGTTTTTTAATTTTTTATTAATTTACTACCATATCTCACAACAATATTTTTATAAATCGTAAGTTACTCCAAAACTGAAGGATAATCCCGGGGAAAATATTCTTGTGTATTTAATTTCATTATTTTCTTTATTTTCTATTCCGAATTTCATTTTTGAATCAAGGAGGTTTTTTATTTTCATAGAGAATTTTAAGTTATTCCATTTTTGACTTCCGGTTATATTCAACGAGTGATATGGAAATTCATATTCATCAGGTAATCCACCAACTCCAAGTGTTGCAATTCGTTTACTAAAAAAATTGTAGGACAAAGATGCATTCAATCCTTTCAGATTATTAAAATAAAGTCCTGCATTTATTACAGCATTAGATTGCCCTTGTAGAGCCCTGTTTTTTGAAGTAGCCTCATTTTCTACAACAATTCCAGTAAACATTGATATACTGTCACTTACAGAAACTTTGGTTTGTATCCAGCTGAAGTTAAAAGAACCCACAAGTTTTCCTAATGTAGTAGGAATGAAATCCAATCCAAATCTTGAATCAAATTCAATACCTCGGTTATCAGCACTTTTTGCATTTTGATAGGTCTTATAGATTTTGCCGGATGTTTCGATTAGAGAAACTTCAATAGGATTATCAAAATCTTTTTTGAAGAAATTTATTGCTAATATTTCATCTGCTTTTCTATACCATTCAAATCTTAAGTCATAATTATAAATGTCGGTGGTTTTAAGTTCTGGATAACCCACAAGAACATCACCACCATAAAAAGCTTGATATTCTAATGGAGCAATTTCTCTAAATTCAGCTCTTGTAACAGTTTTTGAATATGATGCTCTGATATTAAAATTGTTTTTAAATTTTCCAATTAAATTTATCGATGGCAAATATTTTGATTCGTTAATTTTTGAAGATAATGTGTCGCCTGTAATATTGCTTACAAATTTATCTTTTGTAACGGGATCAAATGGATTTAATTGAAGTTTATAATTTTCTTTTCTTACACCAGTTATTAAATGGATATTCCTTATTTTTTCAAACAATCCAAAACTCAAAGGCATATCGATCATGAAATATCCTGCATTTATATTTTCAAAAGCTTCATAAGCATCACTTCCTTTTGTGTCTTCTACCATTATTAAACCCGGGTTTACATTCCCATTCTGATCCATTGAAAAGTAGTTACTATCTACAAAGGTAGAGCCAATTGTGTTTTCATTATCAAAAACTGTAATGCTTGAAGGAATTGCAGTGCTTGACCATTCAGAAGCATATTTATGATAAAAATTTCTACTTGAAAAAGCTCTGTCTTTTGATTGTATTCTTGTGCCAATATTGATCTTATACTTATCCCCGAATTGATCTTTTACATAAATGGAATATTTGAAATCAAAATTTTTGTTATTGTCATGACCATTTGTATATTTTCTTGTTCCGGCACTCCATGAATAAATATCCATCTGTAAATATGAATCATTATTATTGGAATCTTTTCTACGGAGATTAATACCTCTTTCATCCGGCTGATAAAGTCTTGAGTTACCTCTTGTATAAGACCATTCGATTTTGCTATTTAAGAAGTTCTCAAAATTATGATCTCCGTGAAAAGTGATATTATTAATTTGCTTTTCTGCATAAAAACTTTTTAGGAAAATACCATTATCAAACTGATCAGCAAAACCGCGACCTATTTGAAATTTTTCTTCGGAATTATGTGTATAAATGTAATGTAAACTTATTTTGTGATTATTATACAGTTTTATACCAGTACTGATTGTTGAAGCAAGATTTGTATTATAAGATGATCTTTCATTATAAAATCCAATTCTTTGTTCAAATCCTGCATTGGTTACACTGTATTTATTGTATTCTTCTACTTTATAAGAATAGCCATTTGAAAAAGTTGAATTTATAAAAAATCCCCATTCAAAATTTTTAGAAAGTTCATACCTATTACCCAAACTGACTCCTGCAGAAAAAGGTTGAGTTGTTGTTTTTTGATCAGGAGTAAAGCTAGTATTGAAGGCTTTACCTACATTACCTAAGAATACTTTTCTCTTTATGGGATCAGTTCCCAGTTCACTGTTCCACTCAGAAAGTTTTATGTCATGCGGAATAATATCAGGCATTTGTCTAATATTATCAAATCCCAGAAAATTGTTATTGCTACCCATAGTGAGGAATTTATTATTTTGAATAATGTTTGACTTTTGATTCAAAGAGAAACTCGTTTTGAATACTCGAAAATCCGGATAAGCTTTTATTTTGATATTGATATTTCCGCCTGCAAAAGTACCGGGCATATCTGGAGTATATGTTTTTTTTACCGTAATACTTTCAAGTAATGTAGATGGGAAAAGATTTAGAGGGATATCACTTTTGTCTGCATTCGGACTAGGCATTGGGACACTATTTACTTCAGTTTGTGTATATCTTCCACTTAATCCACGAATAACAATGCTATTATCATCTGTTATAGATAATCCTACTATTCTTTTTGCAGCATCTGCAGCATCGGAATCGCCATTCTTTGATATTTGATCAGAGCTGATACCGTCTTGGACATTAACAGAATTTTTTTGCTTTGCTAATAAGTAAGTAGATCCGGTCTTTTTTGCTTCTACTTCTACTACAACCGTGCTCATTTCTAAACTTACAGGATCTAACACAATGTCAAGATTAGTTGTTTTGCCAGCTGTTACAGAAATATTTAAAACCTTTTTGGTTTGATATCCTATATAAGATGCCTTTAGATTATATTCGCCAGGGGAAATCTTATATATCCTGAATGTTCCATCCATATCTGTGGCACCACCAAGACCAATACCTTCAAGTATGACATTAGCACCCATTAATGCATCTCCTGTTTTGCCATCTATTACACGACCTGTAATCTTGCTATTTTGACTTGCTAAAATTGTAGTTGCTATAAGTAAAATAATTGTTAATAATTTTAATGTTTTTTTCATTTTTTTAATTTCTTTTATTTTGCTCTTTTCCTTCATTCGCCCCAAATATAAAAGATGAATGTTAAGAAAAAATTAAGGAGTTGTTAAGATTGTGTTAATTGTTGTTTATTATAAAAACTTTTGATAAAAATGAAAAGAATAGAATTTTTGGGAAACAAATAAATGTAAACTTCTAAAGTTTAATAATTTGTTTGTTGCGAAAATAAATGTTAAATTAGTTAATAAATGGAAGGAAATTTAAATGTCTATATTAGTTACTAATCAAAAACAGTTTCTAGATGAAATTATAAAAAAGATATTACCGTCTTCAAAGAATCTTTATTTCTTGGTGGGATACTTTTATTTTTCTGGATTTGAACAGATTTATAAAAGCATAGGTGATAAAAAAATGATAATAATGGTCGGATTGAATATTGAAAAAACAATTTATAATAAGATCAAAGAATTCAATATAATTCAAGAATTAGATCAATCAAGATTAGAAATCAAAAAAGATATTAAGAATTTTGCAGATATTGTTGAACTATTCAGCTTAACCCAAAAGTCTTGATTTATCGAAGGAGTAGAAAATGGCTAACGCAATGAAACCCTATAATGAGCTTCCTTTATTACCTCCCAGTGAATCATTTTATGAGTCGGTTGAAATTTTCAAGAAATTGAAAGAAGCCAGAGCTGCCTTAGCGGAATTAAAAGGTCGATTACCAATTATTCCCAATCCGAAAATGCTGATTAACACCTTGGTTTTGCAAGAAGCAAAAGCCAGTTCCGAAATTGAGAATGTCCTCACAACATCAGATAAAATGTACCGGGCTTTTACGGCAAACAATACTAATATTGATTCCTCCACAAAAGAAGTACTCCATTATAGACATGCTCTCTGGTCTGCTTTTCAATCTGCATCCAAAACTGATTTGAATTGGATCATAGAAATTTTTCGGACATTGACTCAAAAAAACGAATCTGTTCGCACAAATCAAGTATATATTGGAAATGCTTATGAGATTATTTATACTCCTCCCCAGCCGGATATTCTAAGCCAAAAACTGGACAATTGGATAAAGTTCTATCATAAAAATGATGAGATTGACCCACTAATAAAAATGGCAATTTTGCATTATCAATTTGAAGCAATACATCCGTTCAGTGATGGAAATGGCAGAACCGGAAGAATCTTAAATGTAATTTATCTAACAAACAGGAATCTTATTGATCTGCCTGTCTTATACATTTCCAAACATATTCTGGAATTTAAAAACGAATATTATAAATTGCTTAATGGAGTTACGGAAAAAAATAATTGGCAAGATTGGATACTTTTCAATTTGGAAACTGTTTATAGAACTTCATTATTCACGTTAGGAAAAGTGAATGCTATCTATGAACTCTTTATTAAAGTGAAAAACGAGATTCAAAATAATGCAAAAGAGATCTACTCTCATGAATTAATCGAAATCCTCTTTTCTCAAATCTATTGTAAAAATAAAATTCTGGTAGAGCAAAAGATCGCTTCCAGAAATACTGCCAGCAAATACTTGAATAAATTGGTTGATATGAAAATTCTTGAGATACAACATGAGGGAAAAGAAATTTTGTATTTAAATAAACGTTTATTTGAAATTGTGGCGAGGTCATGATTTTACATGCACAATATCCATGTTTTTTTGTGCACGAGAACAATAACGTGCCCAATTGCTGTGCATGAAAAATCCATTATGCACAAATTAGAACATATTTTGTGCATTCTGCTGAAAACGTGCCCGTTCAATGCAGAAAAATTTCATTTAAAGATATTTATTATAGAAAGGATATAGGGAAGAGGTAGAGTTGTAAAAAATGAAAAATGAAAAATGAAAAGTGAAAATTAAAACTTCCGAAGTTTATGTATGAACCAATCGCAAATTGTAATTTTTAATCATTATTTTATCAAATTTCTAAAGTTTAATAATTTGTTTGTTGCGAAAATAAATGTTAAATTAGTTAATAACAAACGGAAGGAAAACTAATAATGAGCAAATCAGGAATAAAAGATAATTTCTCAAGAGGTAATATTGGTAGTTATTTAAAAGAAACAATTGATCTGAATTCTAAGTTATCATTTGTTTCTGCTTACTTTACAATTTATGCTTATGAGGGATTGAAAGAACAACTTGATAACATTGATAAACTTGATTTTCTTTTCGGTGAGCCAACTTTTATATCACAAATGAATCCAAATACAAAAACAAAACATTTTAATTTTGAAGATGATTCTTTAACAATACCTATGGGGCAAAGATTAAAACAAAAATCACTTGCAAAAGAATGTGCAGAATGGATTAAGGGAAAAGTAAATATTAAATCAATGATAAAACCAAATTTTCTACACGGTAAAATGTATCATATAAAAAAACAAAATGATACAGAAAATGCAATTGTTGGTAGTTCTAATTTTACAAGAAACGGTTTGGGTTTTGGCTTCAGGCCCAATATTGAATTAAATTTGGAATTGAATGACAGAAGAGATATTGAAGATTTGAACCAATGGTTCAAAGAAATTTGGAATTCTGAACATACAGAAGATGTGAAAAGAAAAGTTCTAAATTATTTAGAAAAAATCTATGCAGATAATTCTCCCGAATTTATTTATTATAAAACACTCTATCATCTTTTTGAAGGTTTTTTAGATGAACAAGAAAAAGGTAAATTATTAAATGAAAGTGTTGGATTCATTGAAACAAAAATTTGGAATATGCTTTATGATTTTCAAAAAGATGGCGTTAAAGGTGCAATCAATAAAATTTTAAATAATAATGGCTGTATTATTGCCGATAGTGTTGGACTTGGTAAAACATTTGAAGCATTAGCAATTATTAAATATTTTCTTCTTAGAAACTATCGTGTTCTTGTATTATGCCCTAAAAAATTAAGAGAGAATTGGACACAATTTCGCGCAGATGTTAATGATCAATTTAATTTATTAGCTTCTGACAAATTTGAATATACGGTTTTATCGCATACTGACCTTTCTAGAACTACGGGTGAATCTGATGGGAAAAATCTTGAAACATTTAGTTGGTCAAACTATGATCTCGTTGTAATTGACGAATCACATAATTTTAGAAATTATTCAAAAGGACATTACAAAGAAGATGGCACATATTCTCAAAGTCGTTATAACAAGTTACTTGAAGATATAATTAAATCAGGCGTGCAGACAAAAGTGTTGATGCTTTCAGCAACTCCTGTAAATAACAATTTGAAAGATTTAAGAAACCAGATTTATTTAATTACTGAAGAAAATGATAATGCATTAACGGATTCTACCGGAATAAAAAATATTGGTCAGACATTGAAAGTTGCACAAACTCAATTTTCCAATTGGGCAAAAAAACGAAAAACCCATTCACTTACCAACGACAGTTTATATGAAAAGTTAGATTCAAGTTTTTTTAAATTATTAGATGTAATGTCCATTTCAAGATCAAGAAAACATATTAAGAATCATTATAATATGAAATTAATCGGAGAATTCCCGAAACGAAAAATGCCAATGTCTATTTATCCTGACATTGATATAAAAAACGAATTTCCGACTTACGACAAGTTAAATAGTAAAATATTGAAATTCAAATTATCTTTATACAATCCCTCTAAATATGTTAAAGAAGAATTTCAAGAAATGTATAGGAAAAAAGCGAGCGGAAGAAAAATGGCATTCGATCAAAAAACTCGTGAACATTTTTTGATTGGAATGATGAGAGTAAATTTTTTAAAACGATTAGAAAGTTCAATTGAATCCTTTGAGATCTCATTAGAAAGAACAATAAATAAAATTAAAGATCTTCTAGAAAAAATTGAAAATTTTGGGGTTGCTCAAACATTACAAAATGAAATAGACACAGAAATTTTAATTGAAGATATTGATATTGAAGAAGATGATGGTATTGCAGAAGCATCCGAAATGTGGCAGGTTGGCTCAAAATTAAAATTTGAACTTGCTCATTTACGAATTGATAAATGGAAAGAAGAATTAACAAGGGATTTAGAACAATTAATGGAAATATTTATTGCTGCAAAAAAAGTAACACCGGAGCGAGATGAAAAACTTGCTAAACTGAAAAATCTTATAAAAAACAAAATTGATAATCCTATAAATACTTTATTTTGCTTAAAATCAAAAGAAACAATTCCAAATAAAAAAATAGTAATTTTTACTGCTTTTGCTGATACCGCAATGTATCTTTATAATAATTTGAATGAATGGATTACAACTAAATTCAATATTAATATAGCATTAGTTACAGGCGGTGACTCAAATAATAAAACTACATTTAATTCTGCTTTGTTCAAACAACAAACTAAATTTAATAATATTCTTACAAATTTTTCACCGCGATCTAAAAACAGGGACAAAATAAAAGCAATGCCACAAGATAGTGAAATAGATATTTTAATTGCTACCGATTGTATTTCAGAAGGCCAAAATTTGCAAGATTGTGATTATTTAATTAACTATGATATTCATTGGAATCCTGTTAGAATAATTCAAAGATTTGGCCGTATAGATCGTCTGGGGAGCACTAATAAAGAAATTCAATTAGTGAATTTTTGGCCGACTGAAAATTTGAATAAATACATCAACTTAACGGAAAGAGTTAAAGCTAGAATGGCACTTGTTGATATTACTACTACTGGTGAAGATAATGTATTAGATTTGAAAAAACAGGAAATAAAAGATATTCTAACCGATAAATGGAAATTTCGTGAAAAGCAACTTCAAAGATTGAAGGAAGAGGTTTTGGATCTTGAAGATATGAATGATAATATCTCACTTACAGATTTCACACTTGATGATTTTAGAATTGAACTTTCTAACTTTATTAAAAATAATAAAAAAATTCTGGAAGAAGCGCCACTTGGTTTATATGCAATTATTCCGTCACCAACCGGGAAGTATAAAGATCAATCTAAAGTTAAAAAAATCTCTGAAGGTGCCAAAAAAATAATCAAACCCGGCGTCATTTTCTGTTTAAGACAAAAAAATAGCGGTTCTGAAACTTCAACTGTAAATCCATTAAACCCATATTTTCTCGTTTATATTAATGATGATGGTAATGTGAGATTTAATTTCACAAATCCAAAACAGATATTAGAAATTTATCGTCTCGTTTGTCAAAATATTCAAGATCCTTATGATAAATTATGTAATATTTTTAATGAAAAAACACAAAATGGCAAAGATATGAAAGGATATGAAGTGCTCATAAAAAAAGCAATTAAAGAAATTGTTCGCGTTTTTACTAAGAGGAATGCAGGGAAATTAACGACTGATAGAAATGCTATTTTAGTTCCACAATCTGAACAGGCAGAAGATGATAAAGATTTTGAATTGATTACTTGGCTTATTATCAAGTAAAAAAATGTTTTTAAAATGGGATCTTAATTATGAATAATGAAATTATAATTTTAGATATTCAACAAATTCAGAACAGAATTATTGCAATTCGCGGTGAACAGGTGATGATAGATAATGATCTCGCTGAATTATATGGAGTCGAAACAAAGGTTCTGAATCAAGCAGTTAAAAGAAACATTGAGCGTTTTCCTGCTAAATTTAGATTTCAAGTAACATCTGAAGAGTTAAATTTTTTGAGGTCACAATTTGTGACCTCAAACGATGAACGGAACTTATACTCAAATAAAGATGTAGCAGATGAAGGTTCTTTAAGGTCACAAATTGTGACCTTAGAAAATGGCAGAGGAAAACACCGCAAATACCTTCCTTACGCCTTCACAGAACAAGGTGTTGCAATGCTTTCTGCTGTTCTCAGAAGTGATACTGCTGTTCAAGTCAGTATTCAAATTATGGATGCTTTTGTAAAAATGCGTCGTTTTCTCAGTTCAAACGCTGCAATTTTTAATCGAATTGATTCAGTAGAAAAAAACTTACTCGAATACAAAACAGAATCCGACAGCAAATTTAATAAAATCTTTGAAGCAATTGAAGAGAAGAACATCAAACCAAAACAAGGTATTTTTTTTGAAGGACAGATATTTGACGCATACAAATTTGTTTCTGATATCTTCCGCTCTGCAAAGACTTCGATACTCATTATTGATAATTACGTTGATGATTCTGTTCTCACGCACCTAACAAAGAAAAAGAAAACCGTTAAAGTATCAATTTACACAAAAAATATTTCCGAACAATTAGAATTAGATGTAAAAAAATTCAATTCGCAATACAAAAACCTTACTCTAAAGAAATTCAATAAATCACACGACCGCTTTATTATTATTGATGACAAAGATATTTATCATTTTGGTGCATCACTCAAAGATCTTGGTAAAAAATGGTTCGCCTTCTCAAAGTTTGATACAAATATATTGGCAATATTAGAAAAACTTAAATCAGAAAAATAACGAGAAAAATTTTTATGAAAGAAAAAATTGTGAAGGAAAAAATTAAAAAATCATTAAATAATTTTGCTAATAAAAACTATTATTTAAACGCTGTTCATCTTTTTGAAACCTTAGGTTATAAATCTGATCTGAAAGTAAAATTTGGAAACGATTCTGTAAACGAATTTATGAATATTTATATTGAGGATAACTCAAATTTCAGAAAAGAAAAAGCTCTTTTTGATAAATGGAAAGAAGTTCCATTACTATTTCAAATTACACAGAATGAACTGAGCGTTTCTGATCAAATTGCAATCTTTAAAGTCAACGAATTCGATAGAAATGAATATATGTCTTATGCATTCTTGTTTATTGAATTACAGAAAGGGAATTATACTCGAGGGAATCTCTCAACAATAACAAGAGAAATAAACAAAAACTTTAAAATGCCTATAATGATTTTATTTAAAGTTAATAATAAACTAACTTTTTCAATCATTAATCGCAGACCAAATAAAGTGCAGAAAGATAAAGATGTGCTTGAAAAAGTTACACTCATCAAAGATATTGATATTAAAAATCCACATAGAGCTCATATTGAAATCCTCTATGATTTATCACTGGAAAAACTTGCAGAAGAAAACAACATAAAAAATTTCTTGGACCTTCACAATGCATGGCAAAAGGTTTTGGATATTTCTAAATTGAATAAGAAATTTTATCTTGAAATATCAAACTGGTATTATTGGGCTTTATCGGAAGTTAGTTTTCCAAAAATTGAGGAAAACACGATAGAGGATTCAAATTCAAAGGGATTAATACGATTGTTAACACGACTTATTTTTGTGTGGTTCATAAAAGAAAAAAAGTTAATTCCGAATATTCTGTTTAAAAAAAATGAAATAGAGGAATATTTAAATTCAATAGACAAAACAGATTCGACATATTATAAAGCGATATTACAAAATTTATTTTTTGCAACTTTAAATCTTAAAATGAAAAAAGATAAATCTAACGAGCGAATATTTGTGCGAAGAGGGAAAGATGATTTTCATAGTCAACAAAATATGATGCCAGCATATAGATATAAAAGATTTTTCAAAGATTCTAAAAAAGCAATAAAACTATTTGAAGGTATCCCATTTTTGAATGGGGGACTTTTTGAAAATCTTGATTATGAGAAAGTAGAAAAAGGAAAAAGATATGAAATAAGAATTGATTGTTTTTCAGATCAAAAGAAAAATGAAGACAAATTGAAAGTACCAGATAAATTGTTTTTTGGGGAAGAAAGAAAAGTTGATATTAGTAAAGCATATAACAACGATGAAAAAAAGAAAGATGTAAAAACTCAGGGTATAATTCACATACTTAAAAAATATAAATTTACGATAGAAGAAAATACTCCAATAGAAGAGGAAATTGCTCTTGATCCTGAACTTCTTGGTAAGGTTTTTGAAAACCTATTAGCAAGTTATAATCCGGAAACAAAGACAACTGCAAGAAAAAGCACCGGCTCATATTACACACCAAGAGAAATTGTAAACTACATGGTTGATGAATCAATAATTTCCTATCTTGAAAATATTCTTGTGAAACCCTATGAAAAACAGACAAAATTTGATATTGTTGCTCAACCAAGTAAAACGGGAATATTTGGCAAGAGTAATTCACAAAAAATAAAATTATCCAATAAAAATATAAAGTTTAGTGAAAGACGAAAAAATGAGATAAACAGGAAACTTCATGATTTATTATCTTATAATGATTCACAACATTTATTTAATAAACAGGAAGTTGATATTCTGATAAAGGCAATTGATAATATTAAAATTTTAGATCCTGCTTGTGGCTCAGGTGCATTTCCTATGGGAATTTTACAAAAACTTGTTTTTATACTTGGTAAAGTAGATAAAGATAATGAATTATGGGAAAAGAGACAGATAAAAAAAGTAGAAAATGCTATTACAACTGCGCAGGAAATTGATGATTCAAAAATTCGCAGGGATACGATAAAAGGATTAAATGAGAAAATAGATGATATTAAAGATGCATTTAAATATAATGAACTCGATTATGGCAGAAAATTATATCTGATAGAAAATTGTATTCATGGAGTTGATATTCAAGAAATTGCAATTCAAATTTCTAAGTTGAGATTTTTTATTTCATTAGTTATTGATCAAGATAAAAATGTAAATAAAAAGAATCTAGGAATTCGCGCCTTACCAAACCTTGAAACAAAATTTGTTAGTGCTAATACTTTGATTGGACTTGAGAAACCCACACAGATTCCCATCAGAAATCTTAAAATTGATAAAAAAGAAAAAGATTTAATAAAAATTAGACATAAATATTTTAGTGCAATTACTAGAACAGAAAAAAGAAGATATAAAGAAGACGATAAAAAACTAAGAAATGAGATTTCTGATTTGTTAATTGGTGATGGGTGGAATGATAAAACTGCTCATAAAATTGCAAATTGGAATCCATATAATAAAAATTTAGTTTCAGATTGGTTTGATATTAAATGGATGTTCGGTGTTGAAGATGGATTTGATATTGTGATTGGAAATCCACCATATATCGAATCGCGATCACCTAATTTTTCTGATAAAATGAAAACCACGTATCAGAATGCTATGAAGCAGAGAAATCCAAAAGAACTATCAAAATTAATTACTCGGGGAGCAGATTTATTAGTATACTTTTTTGAAAGATCAATATCATTAGTAAATAAAGTAGGATTCATAACAATGATTACTCAAAATTCTTGGTTAGATACAGATTTTGGTAGAAAATTCCAGCATTATTTATTAAAATCAACTCACGTAGAAGTAGTTATTGATTCAGATTATAAACATTTTTATTCTCAAGATGGTCCAAACATAAATACAGTAATTGTAATATTTCAAGGTAACAAAGATTTAGGAAAAAATACGTACTTCGCAAAATACCATAAACCTTTTAGTGAAGTTACTCTTGGATATAATAGTGTTTCACTAAATAAAAGTATTGCTAATATTTATAAAATTAATCCAAGAATGTCACCATATTGTAATTATAAATGGGGACAGTATTTTTATTTTGATTCTGTCATTATTAATCTTCTTGCTAAAATGAAAATTAAGGGTATGAAATTGAAACAAATGAACTTTTCAGTTGGGCAAGGATTGAACTTAAGAAAAGAATTTATTATTCCAACTTCTAAAATCAAAGCATATTCTAATGAAAGGATATCACCAATTTTAACGAGTAAAGATGACTCTCCTTTTATTATCGAAAAAACTAAAAATTACTGTAGAATTTTAACACCAACAAAAAAGGAACCACCGGTTCTTATTCTTCCACGAGGAATTGGACGTCATTTTTGTGGTCTAAATAAAGTTAAAGCTTACAGTTCAAGTTTTGTTGATATCTACGCAGATAAATCTTATAATCAAACACAAATTTTGAATTTATGGTTGTTTATGAATTCATCTGTTTTTTGGTTATTAAGAGAAATTAAAGGCAGAAAAAATCTTGGCGGAGGTATGCTAAAAGCAGAAGCTACAGACATCAAGGATTTGTATTTGTATTATTCATTTGAAAATGAAGAAAACATCCAGTTAATACTGAAATCAATCGGTAAAAGAAGAACTTTGCCCACTCTCTTTGAAATTGAGACTGAAGAACATAAATTTATTGATGAAATTGTTTTTGATCATTTAGCTATTCCAAAAGAGCAAAGAAATGATATTATTGTTAAATTAAAAGACATAATAGATTTTCGGCAATCAAAATCAAAAAAGACATAATAATAATTGAAAAAAAAGAACTTGATATTATAAACTCTACGAATTAACTTATGAGGAAGTGAAGATTGTAGATCCGGAAATAGATAAAGTTTTGGAATCTTTTAGTTTGAGCAAAGCGGATTATGAGCGGAAATATAGTAAAAAACGCGGAGAGTTTTTTGAATTATAAATTAGAAATTTGAAATTCAGCAAGACTTGATAAAAAAAACCCCAAAAGATTGACATAATATTATTTGATTAATTTTTAATTAAATATAAAAAGGAGATAAAGATGGAAATAAAAGAGAACATAAGAAATTTAGTTATTGTTGGTGCATGGAATAGTTTATTGTTTACCCCAAAATGGTTAAATAATAATGTATTTGATGGTGAATTACCTCCAAAAATTAATACAGAAGTTGCTATTCATGGAAATATTGTTTTGCATAAAGTTTTTCAATTGCCACATTTTAAAATTGAAGTATCCCCAGATCGTCTCTGTTTTATTTTAAATAATAATGATGATGTGCATTTCCAGGCTCTTTTAAATGCGGCAAATTCTATTCTAACAAAACTGCAACATACTCCTTTGCAATCTGTTGGAATAAATTTTGTTTATATAGAAAAAGGGAATGCACCATTTAATAATACTCAGGTTTTTTATGAATTAGAAGATATGATTCAAGCAAATGAAATTATTACATTGCGTAAGATAGACCATAATCTTAGAATTTCAATTAATAGAAATAATGATAAAACAGAATTTGATTTTAATTTTTCATATACTGTTGAAAATACTTTCAAAGCAAAGGAAATTCTTATTGCTGGAATTTTTAATAAAAAATTAAAGGAAAGTACAAAGTTAACCAATAATATTTTGGAGAAATTCAATGGAAAATAAATATAAATTTTCACCATATTCAAATCAAAATAATGAAGATAGTAATGATAGTTTGAAAGCAGAAACTGATATAACTATTATTAAAAATGATACTTTAAATATTGATGATTCTACTGAGGAGATTATGCAATCAATTGATGGTTATTCTTCAACTAATGAACAGACTAATGTACATACTAATGCATTTGATGTTGCTACATATATTTTATACAAATTAGGTAGAATATCAACAATGAAATTACAAAAATTAGTTTATTATAGCCAAGCTTGGTCTTTAGTTTGGGATGAACAGCCACTTTTCCAAGAAGAAATTAGAGCTTGGGCAAATGGTCCAGTGGTTAGTGAATTATTTTTTCAATTAAAAGGATTATTTCAAGTTGTTGAGAATAATCTACTATTAGGTAATTTCCGAAAACTAAATGATACTCAGATTGAAACTATAGATGCAGTTCTTGATCATTACGGTGACAAATCAGCTCAATGGTTAATCGAATTAGCTCATAGTGAAGATCCGTGGAAAAATGCAAGGATTGGATTGTCTGAAAGCGAGAGATCTAGTAGAATCATTGAATTAGATAAAATTGCTGATTATTATAGTAGTTTGTAATCCATTATGGCAAAGAATAAAAAAAAAGCAAAACAAAAACATAATCCCAAAATAAATAAAATTGCAAAGAACAAAAAAAATCCTGATAGTTTTATGGATAAAAATATTTCTTGGCATTTCAGTAAAATAGATTTAAATAAGAATTCAGATTGGAGTTGGAAAACATTTTTAGCGTTGGATCATAATAATAAATTATTCAAAAAATTATGTGATTATGAAAAAATGAAGTTGTCACAAGTGCAAGATAGGAAAAATCATCGAGTAGGATTAGACTCATTAAATAAGAAAGCTGTTGAAGAGCTTGAAAAAAATAATTTAGATGATATTGGAAACTTACATTCTTTTCATGTTAATGCCACTACAAGATTTTATTGTATTCCTTTTGGCAACATAATGAAATTGCTTTGGTATGATCCATATCATAGTTATGATACAGCAGAAAAAGCCGTCTGTCCACCACATAGATAACGCATTTAGTTTTTTAAGCCATTATCTCTGTAGTCCTACACTTCCAATGAAAAGACAGAAATGAAAATACAAACCATCCGAAAAACCCAATAGATTTAATGGTTTATAAATTATATGAGCTAACTTATGATGAAGTGAAGATTGTAGATCCTGATTTTTTGATGAGTGAAGAGGAATATGAAAATGAATAAAAACTTAAACAATTAAAACTTCGGAAGTTTTTTTAAAAAAACACTTGACAAAGACAAGTCTTTATGTTATATTAAAACGAAATTGATATTCATTATCAATAGGAGGTTGAATTATGAATAAAGAAAAGAATTTTCAAGGTTATCTTCACGACAAAGGATTAAAATCAACCCGGCAGCGGGATGATATTGCCAGTTTTTTTCTGCAAAAGGATAAGCATTTTAGCGTTGAAGAATTGTACCATGAAATAAAAAAAATAGAACCACAAATCGGTTATGCTACAGTCTATCGTACTTTAAAATTACTTGTGGAGTCCGGATTGGCAACCAAGTGTCAATTTAGCGAAGGGTTTACTCGGTTTGAGCCTGTACACGAGGGAAAACACCATGATCATCTGGTCTGTCTCAAATGCGGCAAAATTATAGAGTTTAAAAATGACAAAATAGAGCAACTGCAAATAGAAGTGGCAAGGGAACTTGATTTTGAGTTAACAAATCACAAATGTGTGCTTTACGGATATTGCAGCAGATGTAAGGATTAAATTTTTTTGATCACGTAATGAAAATGAATTTCAAAATCAATAGGGTCTAAGATGAAAAAAATACTTATTTTGGGACTTTCCGTTTTTTCTCTGGTGTTTACAGTAATTCAGGTAGATGCTGCTGAGATCTATGGCTGCATAAAGGGAAGAATCCTGAATGCTGAGAACGACGCTCCCTTGTGCGACGCCAATGTAATTATTGTGGGCACAGAACAAGGCGCCATATCCAATAAAGACGGGTATTTCATAGTGAAGCGGCTCCGTATGGACACTTACACGGTTCGAGTCACCTTTATGGGGTTTGCAACCGTGGAAAAAGAGGTTGCGCTGAAAAGCTCCAAAGCCGCGGTTGATTTTCGTTTATGGGAAACACCCCTGGATATTGAAGCAATTGTAGTGACAGCAACCCGAACGGAAAAGACGCTGAAGGACGTTCCGATACTCACAGAACTCATTTCCCGACGGCAGCTGGAAACCACCGGCGTGGTAACGGTTCAAGATGCTCTGGAAGAACTTCCGAGTTTGGAATTTTCCCCAAATTCACATGGAGCGAACATTATGATGCATGGTTTGGGACCTAAATATGTTTTGTTTTTAGTGGATGGCGAACGGATTGCCGGCGAAGTACGCGGGAATATTGATTTCTCCCGTCTGAACACAGCAAACATTGAAAGAATCGAAATAGTCAAAGGGGCTGCATCTTCTCTTTATGGTTCTAATGCCATTGGCGGTGTGGTTAATATTATTACGCAAGAGGTAAACCATCCATTAGAGTTAAACCTTCACTCCCGTATTTCAAAGTATAACGATCTGACTGTCGGTGGAACTTTGGGTTTAAAACGAAAATGGTTCACTTCTAAAACCGATGTCGTCAGGAAAAGCACGGATGGCTACGATTTGGATCCGAGCAACAAGAGTTATCATACAGTGGAAAAATATGAGGATATCACCATAACTCAAAAATTCACAGTTGTACCAACGGAGCGGTTAAAGCTTACGGCTGGTGGGAACTATTATGTACTTGAACGGTTCAGTGCGGCTCGTAAATACAAACATAAACACCGAAAATGTTACGGCACAACCTATAACGGAACTGTACAATACCGGTTCAAAAAGCAGGCTTTTCTCGAGGCAAGCTGGCACTCTGACACTTATGATACCAAGGAAGTATATGAAAAGCTTCAAGATGAAGAAAGGCTTAGTTATCAAAACCGATATAATAATGGCAGACTCATGAGTAATTTCCAGTTAGGCGAAAAGCATCGGTTTACGATAGGAAGTGAAGTTATCAATGAGAAAGTCTTTTCCACTCGTATTACCGGTGAGACTCATAAAGCCGATGATTGGGTACTTTTTGCTCAAGACGATATAAAATGGACGCACCAATGGAGCTTTGTCAGCGGATTTCGCTTTGATCAACATTCTGAATATGGCTCGCACTTTTGCCCAAAGATTTCTGGAATGTATCAGATACTACCGTTGAATTTTCGTGCCACCTACGGCTTAGGATTTAAGGCTCCTACTTTAAAAGAACTCTACATGAACTGGGATCACGGTGGCGGTGGACCTTATGTCTATGGTAATACAGACCTTAAACCGGAAACATCCAATTACGGTTCTTTTTCGATAGAGTTTATTAATAGAAATCTCAACTGGTCAGTTTCTTTGTTTCGAACCGACCTGAAAGATATGATCGCCACCAGAATTGCACCCGATGATCCAAATACCCATTGCTACGAAAATGTCGCCAGAGCCATGACACAAGGCGCTGAATTGCTGATGAAAGTTGATGTAGGACTTGGCGTCGCTTTGTCAGGCGGCTATTGTTTTGTTGATACAGAAGATAAGGAGACCGGTCGAGGATTATTTGGACGAGCCAAACACTCCGGACTCGTTAAACTGGAATATATCAATAATAAATATGGCTTTAATTTTAATCTGCGCAGCAAGCTGATCGGGGGAAAACTGATCGATGAGTATGAGGATGAAGCCACAGGCGCTATCATCCAATACAATCAAGCTCCTTATGCCATCTGGCGGTTTAACTTTAATAAGAAGCTTTTTTCTTACTTCAATTTAAATTTCGGTGTCGACAACCTGTTTGATTATATGGATAAAGCTTATTTAGTTTCGCCTGGGCGGAGATACTACGGTGGAATTTATATCACATACAAATAAACTTTAACTCTTGTCAAATTTTTATTAGAAAGGAGGTGATGAAAACAAAGTACTAAAACTAATTAGTTTACAAACAATTTAATTTCAAAAATGGAGGTATGAAAATGAAGAAATCTTTTAGTGTGTCTATCTTTTATTTGACCGTTGCTTCGCTATTTTTTCTGCTTGGCAGTTGTGATAATAACAGCGTGACAGAACCACCAAGCGGTATTGGCAATGAATTGATAATTGACGCATCCGGCAAAACAGAGTGGGTTTATTTTTCCTTTTCCAAAGGAGATACGTTAACTGTTGATGATCCAGGTAATTCTTTAGAATGGGACCTCGGTCTCAAGCGTTACCGCCTTAAAACAAACAGCGGAACATCCGGTTCCGGTCAGGGCGGCGCTGTTAATATGGGAAAAGTAGATTTTGATTCTGTTGTTGATGCTCCGGAAAACGGATATACAGTCGATGATTCATTAACCTATCAGACCCACGGAGGCTCGAAAACCATTTCAATAAATCAAGTTCTGAATGGATGGGCGATCATGCAAGGCATGCCGCCTACATTTATACCTACCGACAGCATTTATGTGGTGAAAACGGCTGGCGGCAAGTATGCCAGGCTCTGGTTTAAGAGTTATTATCACCCCACAGAAAGCACATCCGGATATATAACTCTTCAATATTTCTATCAACCGGATGGCAGCCGGAATCTTAATGAATAGAAAGAAGTAACTAACCCTACAAATCTAACTAAAAATAAAGGTATAAAAAGATGAGAAATAATAAAACCGGACTTATTCTGAAGCTGTCTATAGCCTTATGTTTTTGCCTTTCAACCGTGGCGTTCAGTCACACATTTTGGCTGAATACCACAAATTATTTTCCTGAAATCTACTCTCCGGAATATGGAGCAAGAACAAAAGTCTATTTCGGCTGGGGACACGGATACCCGGTGGCTGATTTTCTATCGGCAGAGAAGCTAAGCGAGTTTAAGTTGATTACTCCCGAAGGAGAAAGTGAGCCGATAAAGCCCGGTGTTGGTGGTTTTCTGGCTACGGAATTGAGCTTTTCTGAAAAGGGAACCCATATAGTTGCTGCTTCGCTGAATCCGGGATTTTACACAATGTACGTGGAAAAGGGTAAAATCCATCACAGGAGTGTGCCCAAGACAGGACTGAGCGGGGTAATTCTGAGCCTTCACTTCGAGCAGTATGCCAAGGCTTTGATTAATGTGGGGATCTCCAGCGAGGCTTTTGACAAACCCGTTGGACATACGCTGGAGATTATCCCCTTACTGAATCCAGCCGAGCTGAAAGTGGGAGATTACCTTCCGGTCCAGGTACTATTCAAGGGCAAACCGGCGAGATTCTGCCCCGTTTACGGCACATACGCCGGATTTTCTACCGGTGATGATTTTGCTTTTGCCACAACTGCCGATGGACAGGGAAAAGCAAAGATCAGGATTCTTCATTATGGACCCTGGCTGATCAAGGCAAAGATTAAACTTCCTGCTCCGGATAAGCTTAAGGATAAGTGTAATGAACTGTCCTATACAGCTACTTTGACCTTTGAGGTGAAGTGACTAAAGAGTGGAAAGTAACAAAACATATACAGAGGAGGTGATGCCTGTCGTGAATATAATATTAAAATTAAAAGATACATACAATAAAAACATAAAGAAAGAAAGGAAGGTGGTAAAAAATTAATAGAAATTGTAAAGTTACATTTAATGTCGTTGTAAATAATCTCTAATATTTTTAAAAATATGAAAGGAAAAGTAAAGATGAAAAAGTTATATATATTAATTATTGTTTTAGGGGTTTTCCTACACCCTTTTACCATTTATTCATCAGACCTTGGTAAAATCCAGGGTGAAGTAATTGATAAAGAGAGTGGTAAACCCCTTATTCTTGCCAATGTCCTCATTAAAGGGACTTTTTTAGGTTCGGCAACTGATGTGGATGGAAAATACTTCATCTATAACATTAAGCAGGGAAACTATCAAGTGATAGCAACTGTAATGGGATATGCAGCCGCAACTAAAAAGGTAACAGTTGCGCCGGGGCAAACAGTTAATCTTAATTTCGAGTTAAAAGAGAGCGTTATTGAACTTGGTGGTGTGGTAGTTACTGGCACCCGGACGCCGAGATATGTAAAGGATGTTCCAGTTCGCACAGAGGTAATTACTTCTTTGATGCTTGAAGAGAAAGCAGCGCCCAATCTATATGAGGCTCTTGAAGGAGTCCCCGGCATAAGGGTGGAACAGCAGTGTTCTTATTGCAATTTTTCTATTATAAGGATGCAGGGACTGGAAAGCGGGCACTGTCAGATATTGATTGATGGTCAACCTACCTATTCTGGTTTGGCATCGGTATATGGAGCGCAGCAGGTTCCGGCAGCAAATATAGATAGGATAGAAATTGTTAAAGGCGCTGGCTCTGCTCTGTATGGCAGTTCTGCTATTTCGGGAATAATTAATGTTGTGACTAAAAAACCGGGGCAGGAACCATCTGTAAATGTAAGTACAAGTTTTGGAAGTTATAATACAAATAACTACACCCTGTCTGCTTCCCGGAGGTATGGAAATATGGATATGATGGTCAATGCGCATAAAAATACAGGCGCTGGAATTGATGAAGATAATGATGGTTTTACAGACAGGGTCAAAACAGACAACTTATCTCTGGGAGCCAGAATTAATCTTTATAATGTATTGGGAGACGATAAGATCACCTTTTCAGGTCATACATTAAATGAGATCAGGACAGGCGGAGAGATAGGTGATGCAGACCCTGATGATAACTGGTTGGCTGAATGCTGGGAGAATCCTTTTTCCAGGGGAACAGAGAATATTAAAACGAGCCGGTATGAAGTCGGAGTTATCTATAAGAAGAAATTTGCACACGGTAATGAAACTACTCTTAACTTCAATTATTGTAACCACGACCGTAATGCCACTAATGATGGCTTCTTAGGGGATTATATGGATACTCACGGTGATACTATACCACCGGTAAATGAGATGAGCCCATATGTTGCTAAAGAGAATCTCTACGTAGTGGATTGGAACTATTTTCATCCTGTTGGAAGCAGTCATCGCTTGTTGGGAGGAGCTCAATATTCCTACAATAGGTTAGATGAGTCAGGTAGGTATGTAATTGTAGATGAGGGTAGTCCCGATTATAGCGGCACTTATACATCTGAAAGTGAAAAGTTCGCTCATGATATTGGCTTTTATCTTCAAGATGAATTTTCAATAATGAGCGATGTTCTGGAAATGGTGTTAGGTGCAAGATATGATATTCACAGTTCTAAAGATGATTTTGGCGGTTCCGGTAAGGTTGCTCCCAAAGATAGAATTAAAATTGAGTATGATGAAAAAGCTTTTAATTCCAGATTGGCGCTAATGTACAAGCTATCTCCTAAACTTGCTCTGCGAATCAGTACAGGAACCGGTTTCAGGGTTCCTTATGGTTTTAGTGAGGACTTACACCTTTGTAGCGGCTCTCCAAGAGTTAATAAACCGGCAGGTTTAAAGCCTGAAAAATCTGTAAGCTTCAATTTTGGAGCGGATTACTCTGCAAAGAGATTTACAATGAATGCCAATGTATTTCGTACTAACCTGAAAGATAAGATTGGGTTTGTAGATGCCGGCGAATCATCTGCAAATCTGGGTTATACTTATGAATGGGGAAACATAGATAATGCTTATACACAGGGGGTAGAACTTGGCTCTAGAATACTCATCAGTCGTGACCTTTCTCTTGACCTAACAATGGCATATACAGATGCTCAATATGAACATAAACGTGATGATTGGAAAGATAGTCCATACTATGATGACAGCAAATATATCCCTCGTGTTCCGCTAATTACCGGAAACATTGGGATAGGGTTTACACCAGGCAACTGGAATATGACACTGAGTAATAATTATACCGGCAGAATGTATATTGATTATTGTGAGGAAGAAGAGTTCTGGCAGTCGGACCCCGGTAAATCAGGATATAATTCCAAGATTAAGCATACTGACCCGTTCTGGGTAGTAAGCAGTCGTATATCCAGAAATTTTCCTGACAGGGGAATTGCTCTCTTTGCAGGTGTGAAAAACCTTTTGGATTATGTTCAGGATGAGAAGCATCCTGATGATGCTGCTTTTATGTATGCACCTTATACAGGTCGTATTATCTACGCTGGAATGGAAGTGAAACTATGAAAAGTATGGAAGGAAGAATGAGCAAGGAAGAATGTCCTCTTTGTGGACAAAAAGAAAAAGCATTGCTTGTAAGTTCACATGATCAGGGCAATATAAAAAGTTATAAATGCGATTTATGTGGGTACTATACAATTTCTGGTTATAAATTAGGAAATTATGATTTCAAAAAATATACTAAAATTAAAAGGTTAATTTTTGCTATAAGGGAATTGAGTTCAATAAATAATCCTTTTATAATGAAAAATGGTAATGAATTAGGGAAAGACAATAATGAGTATTTGGATGAGATAATTCAAAAAGTAAAATTTCCTGAAACTATTAAAGACAAAGTAGATTTGCTTATTAAAGATGAACATTGAATAAATACAATTAAATAAGGTAATAAGGTTGGTAGTTTGGAATATGTTTTTCTACTAAGGTTTTAACAAATAAATAAGGTTGAACCATATTAAAAATTTCAGACCATTTTGCTGGAGTCAACAAAATGGTAGAAAAAACTACTTTTAGTTATAAATTATTTTTCAAAGCAAAATAAACAAACTTCGAAATAAAAATAATGTGGAGATTGTTAATTTAAAATTAAAACTTCGGAAGTTTAATAATAGTCAAACGATTTCTATAATTGAATTTAAACTAAAACCTTATTTTGCATCTTTAACCTTAATAGAAAATTGTAGTACCAATAAAAAAACCTTATTACCTTATTAAAGATGAATATTGAATAAATACAATTAAATAGGGTAATAAGGTTGGTAGTTTGGGATATGTTTTTCTACTAAGGTTTTAACAAATAAATAAGGTTGAACCATATTAAAAATTTCA
>JAUVLI010000115.1 GCA_030600775.1 Fidelibacterota bacterium
ATACGGCTTTTCCAATTTTTTTCCACCTGCGTGAGTAACTACAGCAACTTCAGGAGCAAATCCTTCCACATGTTCGGCTTCTTTCTTGAGAAAATCTTCTGGAATCAATAGAGGGAAATATGCATTTACATGTCCTGTATCTTTGAACATCCTATCGAGATTTAATTTAATATTTTCCCAAAGTGCATAACCATAAGGTCGAATAACCATACATCCTTTTACAGGTGAATAATCTGCCAACTCGGCTTTCTGCACAACATCAGTGTACCATTTTGAATAATCTTTCGATTGAGATGTAACTCCCTTACTCACTATCTTTCTCCATATTTTTATAACCTAATTGAGTAAAAGGGTTAACCATTATCGTTGCAACATTTTTCTGATTGGCATCTATCCTTTTTAAATATCTTAAATACATTGCAACTACAATCGATTTAACTTGTGATAATTCTGAATAATCTCCATTTAGAATTCTTCTAATCTGTTCATCAATTGGACCGGATATTTGTGATTTGTATTCACTCATTATTTTTTTACAAATATTTTCATCTTTATTGATAAAAGCTTCCTTTAACATTCCAAAATGCTTTAATACCTTATTCTCCTTTTCCACAACAATATTTTCTAATTTATTAAATTGCATGGTTTTTTTATAAATTAAGGCAATATCAGAAATGTTTTTACAATTATCACCTATCCTTTCCAAATGATTTACAACTGTTGCCATACCAAGTGAAAAGGAAAGATCAGTTCTATATTTTTGGCAAAGTAATAGATGCTTTTCTATATTTTCCCTGACTGAAACTTGCATAAAATTAACCTGTTTATCTTTTTCTCGCAGTGCAAATATTTTCTCTTCTGAATATTCTTTCCGCAAAATATGATATGCATCGTAAAACATTTCTTGATCAAAACGGATCATCTCTATCAATAATTCCCACGATTTATCTAATAATCCCTTTCGATGAAATCTTTTTCCTATTTCACCCCAAAAGCTATTTTTATCTTCTTTTTTAATCATACTAAAACCTCTCTATTATAAAAATTACTAATAATGGAATTATAAAAAATATAATTGACACAAAAACTATAGAAATCCAACGGTGATGATATACAATATTTGAAACTTTTTCTGCAAGAAATAGCGGAATATTTCTTAAAAATTTTATTCCGAAAATAATTGTCCCACCGAAAACATTAAATAATAAGTGAGCAAAAGCTACCGTAACCGCAGAAATTTCTCCGGTTACTAATGATGCCAATATTGTCGTTATTGTTGTACCTACATTCGCACCAATCGTATATGGATAAACTTGAACTAAACTCAACATACCGGCTCCAACCAGCGGTACGACTAGTGATGTTGTTACAGAACTGCTTTGAACCAATACTGTTAACAACATACCAAAAACAAAAGCTCTTAATGCAGTTTTGAATATCAATTTATCAAAAAACGATTCTGCTTTATCAAGAATTACACTTTTGAGTACAGTAACAATATATTTTAACGAAACAAACAAAACAATGAGTCCTAAAATGAGAACTATTACCGGCTGACTTTGAACAAATTCAATAATAAAATGAGAAGTCGGTTTCACGATCATTTTTAGTGGACTTTTAAATTCTAATCCTTGTGTCCCCAATAACGAACTTGAAAGAAAAGTTGCAGATCTACCCAGAACATTAAATGAAATTTGCAAAGGAAATATTATTATCACCGCAAGAATATTAAAATAATCATGAACTGTCGCCGCACCGAATGCTCTTTTAAATTCCTCTCTCCTTCCAATTGATCCGATTGAAACAATGGTATTAGTTACAGAAGTTCCGATATTTGCTCCCATAACAATTGGAATTGCTCCGGTAATTGTTAAAGCACCACCACCAACCATTCCTACTACAATAGAAGTAACTGTAGAAGAACTCTGCACCAAACTTGTTACCAAAATACCAATAAACAATCCTTCAAGTGGTGAAGAAGTTGATTGAAGCAATTGCTCAGCAAGACCACTACCAAATAACTTGAACGCAGAACCGATCAATTCAATACTTAAAAGAAACAGATATAATAATCCCATTAATGCAACAACTTTTAGTATAATATCTCGTGTATGTTTGTACATTTTTCCCCTTTTCATTACTTGCATAAGTTAATGTAAATAATAATATTTTTCAATAAAAAATTAATATTTTACCTGTTTGACCTAATGACATGTTCACTATCTGGGATTAATTGACATAAAAGTATTAGGAGGTACATAAAAAGTAATGATTTTTGAGATATTAATGATTGAATTTACAATGAGCCAAGGATACCCTAAAATTACATAATTTTAGAGATAATTAAATTTTAACAAAAAAAACCAAATTAAAGTAAAAAGTTCAATGTTTTATTGTTTTCTACGGATCTTTTTCCATTTATCACGCAATGTTACAGCAAGATTAAAAATCTGTTTACCATTTTTACTATCTTCATCAAGAATAAAATAACCCTTTCGTTCAAACTGTACAATATCGCCAATATTTAAACTTTCTAAATTCGGTTCAAGTTTACAATTTTCCAATACTTTTAATGAATCGGGATTTAAAAATTCTTCAAAGCTTTTTTCTTTATCGTTCAATGGATTTTCTACAGAGAATAATCTATCATATATTCTAATATCTGCATTAATTGCATCTTTTGCCGAAACCCAATGAATTGTGCTTTTTACCTTCCTTCCATCTGGAGCATTTCCACCTTTAGTTGCAGGATCATAAGTGCAATGGATCTCTGTGATCTTGCCATTTGTATCTTTCACAATACTTGTAGCTTTGATGAAATATGCATATCTCAATCTAACTTCTTTGCCAATCGTAAGACGATAAAATTTCTTTGGTGCATCTTCCATGAAATCATCTTTTTCTATGTAAAGCTCTTTTGAAAATGGAACTTTTCGCTTTCCTGCACTTTCATCTTCAGGATTATTTATCGCTTCTAACTCTTCAGTTTTACCATCAGGATAATTATCGATGATTACCTTAATTGGATTGAGAACACCCATAAATCTCAGTGCTTTTTTGTTCAGATCATCACGCAAACAATGTTCCAAAAGAGCGATTTCAACAATACCTTCATTTTTTGCAACTCCAATTCGACCAATGAAATCTTTAATTGCATCCGGAGTGTATCCTCGTCTTTTCAATCCGGAAATTGTTGGCATTCTCGGATCGTCCCAACCATTTACATATTTTTTACTCACAAGTTCGTTGAGTTTTCTTTTACTCATTATAGTATAATTTAAATTTAATCGAGCAAATTCGATCTGCTGCGGATGATAAATTCCCAGCTCATCTAAAAACCAATCATAAAGTGGACGATGATCTTCAAATTCCAAAGTGCAAAGAGAATGAGTTATATTCTCAATAGAATCTTCCAAACCATGAGCCCAATCATAAGTTGGATAAACGCACCAATTGTTTCCGGTATTATGATGTCTAGAATGAATGATCCTATACATTATTGGATCGCGCATATTTATGTTTGGACTTGACATATCAATTTTTGCACGCAATGTTTTCGTTTTATCTGGAAATTTACCGGCACGCATTTTCTCAAATAATTCCAAATTTTCATCTATTTCTCTATCACGATATGGACTATTTTTACCGGCTTTTGTTGGCGTGCCACGATATTCTCTGATCTCATCGGCACTCAAATCACAGACATATGCCTTCCCTTTTTTAATTAACCGGATCGCATATTCATACATTTTTTCAAAATAATCGGAGGCAAAAAAGCACCTATCTTCCCAATCATATCCGAGCCACATTAAATTTTCCTTTATTGACTTTACATATTCTTCCTCTTCTTTCATCGGATTTGTATCATCAAAACGTAAATTACATAGACCATTATATTTTTCTGCTGTACCAAAATTCAATATTATCGATTTTGCATGACCAATATGTAAATATCCGTTTGGTTCCGGTGGAAATCTCGTATGAATTTTACTGCCATTCTTCCCTTCCAACAAATCTTTTTCGATAATCTGATGTATAAAATTTGTGCTTCCATTTTTTTCTATTTCTTTTTTCATCTAATTTCTCGCTTTTAACATAATTCCTTGCTTCTATAAATACTATTTAAGTTAATACATTTTTAATCTAATTTCAAGTAATGAAAATATTTCCCAATGAAATTACTTTTAAAAAATAATCTTTGATTATTTTAATTTTTATTATTAAATTGTGGTGTTTTAAAAGATGATGAGTAATAAATGATCACAAAAATGGAAAAAGGATTTAAACATATATTTCAAATGCTGTTTTTACCAATATTAAAAATCCATTCGATGACTTTTTTATATAGGAGGAATTGGTGATAAAAGAAAAATATAAACAATGGCGTTTATCCTACCAAATTGGCAGAATAAGAACAATAGGTTATATACACAAGTTGTACTGCATTAAAAAAAAATCGTGAATGGACATAATTAAGTTATTAAAGAAAGGCATCGTTTTTAGAAAACTTCTTGATTACGGAATGTTTTCAGAAAAATTATCTGAAATTTTCACGAGTGAATCATATGGAAAATGGATTAGAAAAACTGGATTAAAATCACATAAGACAAAAGACTTCTCGACCGTAACATTTCATTTGACAAGAAACAATAACACACCAAGAATTATCGAAATTCCACATCCGATTAGTTATTACCGTCTTTGCAATGAAATCAAGAAAAACTGGTCTGAAATAATCAAAAGAATTGGAGAGATTGATGATTACACTGACAGAAGTATGGTAATTCCAAGACCAAATAATTTGAATAAAAGACTTGTCTCTATGCTTTCCTACAATAAAAACGGAGATGAGAAATTTTTAATTCTTGACAAATCTTTTCAAGCAAAATATTATGTACACGCAGATATAGCAAATTATTATCCAAGTATCTACTCTCATTCAATACCTTGGGCTCTTGTTGGACATCAAGAAGCCAAAGATAATATGAATGATAAACGAAAATGGTATAATAAAATTGATTTTGCTATTCGGTCAATGCAACGGAATGAAACTATTGGTATCGCTATTGGACCTGATACTTCAAGTCTAATATCCGAATTAGTCCTTACCAGAATTGATAAGGAACTTAACGAATATAAATACCTAAGATACATTGATGATTACAAATGCTATTGTTCTTCAAAAGAAAAAGCAGATACTTTTTTAAGAAGGTTAAGTAAAGAATTGGAAAAATATCATTTAAGATTAAATCCTAAGAAAACAGAAATTATTGAATTACCCAAAGCCTTAGACCAATATTGGGTTAGAGAACTAAAAGTATTTGCGAATAAATTCTTAACTGAAGAAAGTTTATCTAAAAAGGACATTAATACTATTAGTGAGTTTATTGATTTGTCATTGAATCTTTCTGAGAAGAATCCTGAGGATTCACCAATTCGATACGCAGTTAGAATTCTTTCAAAAAAGAAGTATAAAGATGATGATATTTATGCTTTTGTCATAATGTACCTTTCCAGAGTATGCTTTATTTACCCTTACTTTATTGATCTTTTTAATGAACTGATTAAAATTAATAAACCAAGTGAGAATATTACAGAATTAATAGCAAAAGAAATAAACTCAATAATTAAGGAACACATAAAATATTCAAGGTCAGACGTTGCATTGTGGGGTATATTCATTGCTATGAAGTATGAGTTTCAAATAGAAAACTTTGAAGACTACTCGAATAAACTGATTAAGGACAAGGACTGTTTACCAGTCTTATTGAGTTATGAGTATGCAAAAAAGAACAAACTTAAAACAAAAAAATATTTTGACTTAGTTAGTGTTTTAGTAACTGAAAAAATTGAAGAAGAATGGTGGATATATATCTATTCCTTATTTTTTGATTCACCGAGAAAAGCAGTATTCAAACCTATTCAATTCAAAGACTTTTACGAAAATATGAGAAAGGATAAAGTGAAATTTATAAAGAAATAACGTAGTACAACACGGGCTATACGCAATATTCCGCTTCGCTCCATACTGCGCATAGCCCCAACATTAGGCACAAGCAGAAGAAACGAAACAG
>JAUVLI010000074.1 GCA_030600775.1 Fidelibacterota bacterium
ATTTTATTTATTTTATTTTTAGATACGAATTACACAAATTAACACAAATGCTTTTTGCAATTAGTTGCATGTGTATAATAAAATTGCAAAACATCAGATGTAATTTAAAAATGAATATAATTTTTCATTTTTAGAATTGGAATATAAGCATACGGAAAAATATTCAATAAAACATTTTGCTTTTATAAATTTAATTTGTAACTTTGGATTGTCTTTGGGGTAGGGAGAATTTCCCTTCCGGCGGTAAAAGCCCGCGAGTTCCGAGAAAATGGAATTGAGATCGTGAAATTCGGTCGCCGACGGTTATAGTCCGGATGGTAAAAGATATTTAATTTGTACTCCAAAGATCATATTTGGAGTTTTTTTATGAATGATGAAAATAGATATATGTTACGAGCTTTGGAACTTGCCAAACAGGGAATTGGGAAAGTTAGTCCAAATCCTGCAGTCGGTGCCGTAATTGTAAAAAATAATAAGATCATTGGCGAGGGATTTCATAATTACCTTGGTGGTAAGCATGCCGAAGTTGAGGCAATTGAAAATGCAATGCAAAGTGTGGAAAATTCTACAATGTTTGTTACACTTGAGCCATGCAATCATTATGGGAAGACGCCACCGTGTACCGAGCGAATTATTAAGGAGAAAATAAAAAAAGTAATAATTGCAATGGAAGATCCAAACCCACAGATGTTCGGAAAATCAATAAAAATTTTACAAGAAAATGGAATTGAAGTAAAAAGTGGGATTCTTGGATCGGAGGCTCGAAAAATAAATCAGCCATATATAAAAGCGACTCAATTTAAATTGCCATACATTGTTTTAAAATCAGCATTGAGTTTAGATGGATTTATTGCAGACAGTAATGGTGATTCTAAATGGATAAGTAATGCAAAATCAAGAAAATTGATTCATAAATGGCGAGCAGAATATGATGCAATTATGGTTGGAATTGGAACGGTGTTGAAAGATGATCCGATGCTTAATGTGAGAGAAGTTAGTGGCAAAGCCCCGACGAGAATTATTTACGATCCGTCAGCTTCACTTACGTATAATTTACAAATTGTGAAGACGGCGAATGCAATCAAAACAATTGTAATAACGAACAAAATAGTTTCACAAGAATATGAAAAAATGTGTGAAGTAAATGAAATTGAAATATTGAAGATGGGAAACAATTCTAAAAAAGAATTGCAGAAAATATTTAAAATTTTGGCACAAAAAAATATCCAATCCGTTATGGTGGAAGGTGGTGGAAAATTACAATCGTTACTTTTAGCAAATGACCTGGTTGATAGAATTGATTTGTTTTATTCATCAAAAATATTTGGCGATGGAATTCCAATGATGAAATTTCCACAAAAACTTGTTGAGCATTCTGAAATATTCAAAGAAACAAAATGGGAAATAATTGATGACAATGTTTTATTTAGTGGGGTTGTTAATGAATATTGATGGGGATATCTTAGCAACGAACAAAAACGAACAAGAACTAACAAGGGAAATAGTTTTGCAACGAATTGCTCTAACTACTTAAATGAAGAAAATTAATGTAGCAATGAAAAAAAGGACAAAATAAATGTTTACAGGATTGATCGAAGAGATTGGAACGATTGAAAATATCGTTAGACAGCAAGATAAAATGAATTTGTCAATCAAGGCGAAAAAGGTTTTGACAGACACAAAAATTGACGATTCAATATCAATAAATGGTATTTGTTTAACCGTTGTTGATATTAAAACGAATTCGTTTGCAGTTCAGGCGGTTAGAGAAACGATGCAAAAAAGCACTATTGCAAATTGGCGAAAAGGTGAATTTGTGAATTTAGAACGGGCGATGAAAATTAATGACCGACTGGGCGGACATATTGTGCAGGGACACATTGATGGAATTGGAACGATAGACAAAATAACAAAATTATCCAATGCTTTGGAGTTAGAAATAATTTTACCAATAGGGAAAAATGCTTACACAATTGAGAAAGGAAGTATTGCAATTGACGGGATTTCTTTAACAATTGCAAAGAAGGCAAGAGACAAAATTCGGATAGCGGTAATTCCACATACATTGAACAACACAACATTAAAAGATAAAAAAGTTAATGATAAAATTAACATTGAATTTGATTTTTTCGCAAAATATATTCAAAATTATCTTGATGGAACAAAAGGAGTGTTAACGGAATCAAAATTAAAATCGTGGGGATATGAAATATGAATAAAATTCAAATAAATTCAATTGAAGAAGCAATTAAAGATCTTCAACAAGGTAAAATGATAATTGTAGTTGATAATCCGGACAGAGAAAATGAGGGAGACATAATTCAAGCAGCTGAAAAAGTAACATCCGAATCTGTAAACTTCACGGTAAAAAATGCTCGTGGATTACTTTGCACTGCGATTGATAACGACACTGCAAAGAGATTAAACCTGCATAAAATGGTATACGAAAACACATCACTACATAAAACAAATTTTACAATAAGTGTAGATGCTGTGAAAAATGTAACAACTGGAATTTCCGCTAAAGATAGATATGAAACGATCAAAACAATCGCAGATCCAAAAACTAAAAAAAATGATTTGGCAAGACCCGGACACATTTTTCCTATCATTGCAAAAGATGGCGGTGTTCTATATCGCACAGGACATACAGAAGCATCAACAGATCTGTGTAAATTAGCAGGGTTAGAACCGGCTGCTTTAATGTGTGAAATAATGAACGAAGATGGAACAATGGCGCGTATGCCACATTTGATGGAATTCTCAAAAAAGCATAATTTGAAAATTGTAACAATTGCCGATTTGATCAAATATAGACGCAAAAAAGAGAAGTTAGTAAAAAAGATTTCAGAAGTAGATTTTCCAAATGAATTTGGTGAATTCAAATTATCGCTTTATGAAGAATCAATAAAAAAATTGCATCATTTAGCAATTTTTAAAGGAGAAATTAATCCTAATAAACCTGTTTTGGTCAGAGTTCATAGTGAATGTCTAACGGGTGATGTCTTTGGTTCTTCAAGATGTGATTGCGGCGATCAAAAAGATGAAGCGATGCGAATGATAGAAAAAGATGGTAATGGAGTTTTACTTTATCTGCGACAAGAGGGACGAGGAATTGGTTTGAAACATAAGATCAAAGCATATAAATTACAAGACAATGGGTTTGACACTGTCGAAGCAAATCACGAATTAGGATTTAAAGCGGACTTGAGAGAATATGGGATTGGTGCACAAATTCTTAAAGATCTTGGTGTGAAAAAAATGAAATTAATTACTAATAATCCACAGAAAATCATAGGTCTTTCAGGATATGATTTAGAAGTTGTGGAAAGGATTCCATTGATTATTCCAATAAAAAAACACAATAAAAAATATATGCAAACAAAGAAAGATAAGATGGGACATTTAATTTAAGATATTATAATTATAAAAGTGGAGGAAAAGAAAATGAGAAATTTTGAAGGAAAATTAAACGCAAAGGGATTAAAGGTAGCTGTCGTTATTAGTCGATTTAATAATTTGATCACGAAGGAATTATTGGACGGAGCGAAAGATTGTTGGTTACGACATGAAGGAATTGATGATAATTTTTCAATTGTTTGGGTGCCGGGCGCTTTTGAAATTCCGTTAACAGCACAAGTATTGGCAGCGAAGAAACAATATGATGTTATCGTTTGTCTCGGTGCAGTTATTCGCGGTTCAACACCACATTTTGATTTTATCGCAAGCGAAGTTTCAAAAGGTATTGCCAATGTATCATTGCAGAATAAGAAGCCGGTAATATTCGGTGTAATTACTACCGATACTATTGAGCAAGCATTAGAACGGGCCGGAACGAAAGCCGGAAATAAAGGTTGGGATGCCGTAATGAGTGCTATTGAAATGGGAAATTTGTTTAAGGAAATAAGATAATTGTTCTGAATTCCGCTGTCGCTCCGCTCTTACAAAATCAAGCTCAAAGAAATTTGGAGCAAAAATGACACAAAATACTTTAATTCACAGAATAAAAAATCTACAAAAAAGTGATGTTAAAATAACGATCACAAAAAGGATTGCTGAATTTAAAAGAATAGGGAATTCTTCTGATAATGAAATATTTAAGGAGTTATGTTTTTGCCTGTTAACGGCTAATTATGATGCTAAAAAAGCAATAAATATTCAACAGAAAATGGGTAATGTTTTTTTAATACCGGATTTAGAAATTATAAGAAGTAATTTAAAATTGTTGGGATATAGATTCCCCAATGTAAGAGCAAAATATATTTTTTTAGCTCAACAACATAAAGATGATATAAGGGAAATAATAAACAAATATAAAAATAATTCTTCTAATTTAAGACAATGGTTTGTAAATAATATAAAAGGATTGGGATATAAAGAGTCGAGTCATTTTTTAAGAAACATAGGTTTTTTAGATTATGCAATTTTAGATTTTCACATAATTGATATATTAAATGAAAACGGTATAATAAAAAGGCCAAAGACATTGACTCCCACAAAATATATTGAAATAGAAGACCAATTAAAATATTTTTCAAATGAATTGGATTTACAATTAGGTGAATTGGATTTTTATTTATGGTATTTAGAAGTTGGAGAAATTTTTAAATAAATGTTATCTTTTGCTGTTGTTCTATTTCTATGAAGTCAAGTTCAATAGAAAATTTTCGAAGTTTTAAAATTCAATAATTTGTTTTATGCTTTTGGAGTGCATTAACCGTGTTAATGCAAAAAAGCGGAGCTTTTTATGAAATTATAAACATCTAAATTTCTTACGAAATTTATCAAAATAACACGGTTATTTTACTTCATAAAAAAACTCCCAAAGCCATTTACAACTTCAGGAGTTTTCATTTCATAGACAACAAGTATGCTGTTTTTACAATATATTACTTATAAGCTTTTTCTTTCTCCGCGATTCTCTGACTTTACGGTAAAAGAAATTCACTTATCCCCTTCTCACTTTTCTTCAATTAATAAAGCTTATTCCTTTTTATCAAATATTTCATAAGTGCATATCGCAAATCGGTATCTGTCGTAATTAAATTATAATCGACATTATTTTCGCCACAAAATCGTTTTAGTTTTTCAGAATATTGTTCTGTTAGTTTTTTATATTCATCTCTCATTTGGCGTACATCCAATTTGATTTTTCCATCACTCTCCAGATCAACAAATTCAACTTTTTTGTCTTCTCTTAATGAAAATTCCATCGGATCCCAAATATGAAAAATAATTACTTCGTGTCCCAAATATCTAAAATGTTTTATTCCATTTAAAATCAATACCGGATCATCCCACAGATCAGATATTAATATTACCAATCCTTTTTTATTCAATTTTTCCGCTATTTGATGAAGTGCCAAACCAACATTAGTTTTACCTTTACACTTCGTTTTTTGTAATTCTTTCATAAGCATTTTTGTGTAAGACGATACTGCTTTTGGAGGAAATAATTTCTCTATTTTCTCGTTAAAAATTGTTAATCCGGTTGCATCGTTTTGTTTAGTCAGCATATATATCAAAGATGCAGCTAACAATGAAGAATATTTAAATTTATTGATCTTTCCCGATGAAAAGCCCATTGATCTGCTGTTATCTAATAAGATGTATGAAATTAAATTTGTCTCTTCCTGAAATTGTTTAATATAATATCTATCTGTGCGGCCATAGACCTGCCAATCAATATGTTTAATATCATCACCGGCAATATAAGGTCTGTGTTCTGAAAATTCTACACTAAAACCGTGATAGGGAGATTTATGAAGTCCAATCATGAAACCCTCTACAACTGTTTTCGCTTGCAGAAATAAACCCCGTAATTGAACAATATTTTCTATAGATAAATTATTTTTCTTTTTCACTATCTTTAGATCTATAAAGTATAGATAATGGCAAAATAATTATATAACCAACTGCCAAAAATATTGGACTAATAAACATTGATATTGTATCATAGATATCACCAACTGCCAATAAAATGTAACCAATAATTATTACAATAATTCCTAACAAAAAAATATTTATATTCTGTTTTGTCATTCCCAACGATTGAAATATATTTTTTTTATTTTTAATTTTCATGATCTAACCTTTTTTTAATTTTTGTAAGTTATAAAATATTTTCATTCTTTACAAATTTTTAATGATTTTTATATTAATGATCCATTTTACATTCGTTTATAAATCTTTTAAAAATTGCTTTTCTTTGATCAACATCATCTATCCTTTCCGGATGCCACTGTAATCCCAGAATAAATCGTTCTTCCATTCCTTCAACTGCTTCAACAACTCCATCATCTGTCATTGCTGTAATTTTTAATTCATCACTAATGAAATTTGGATCAATTGCTTGATGATGCCCTGAATTTATTCTTAATTTATCCTTTTTGAAAAGGTTTTTAAGAATTCCATCTCTCACAATATTTACAGAATGATAGACATCCCTTCCTTTACCGTGTCCTTCAATATGAAGTATCATTTTTCCACCTTTAACAATATTGATCAATTGACATCCACCACAAATTCCCAATATCGGAATTTGTGTATCCAAAATCATCTTTGCGATTTTAATATCATAATCAGCTCTCTGTTTTAACATCGGATCTTCATTTGAATCCGATTTCATTCCAAAATATTTTGCAGGATAATCATCACCACCCATAAAAAGGAAACCATCATATTGGTTAATTTGTTCCGTAATTAATTGTTTATCTCTAAAAATAGGAAATAAACTTGGTACGCCACCGGCTTCTACAATTGCATTCACATAATTTTCGGGAATTTCATGCCATAAACGATCTTTACGAATTGAGCAATCCATGTTCAATCCGATTATTGGTTTTATTTTTTTCATTTTAACATCTCATCTCGATCAAATTTACGGTATAAAGATAATTCTTCTAAAATGTCATCGTATATTTTTGTCTTATCTACAATGATCTCCGATAATATTTTTCCAAGTCCCGGACCTAACATGAATCCTTGTCCACACATTCCGATAGTCAAAAATAAATTTTTCACTTCTTTTGAATATCCAATTATTGGGAAACCATCAGGTGTCATAGGATATAATCCCCTCCAAGTTCTTCGCACTCGAATATTTCTTAACCGCGGGTATAAATTTATCATTCTTTTAATTACTTGAGGTAAAAACACAGAAGTATTATCACAATCTTTTCCGGGAATATTTGGTGCTGGAGTAATACAAAATACGATTTGTCCTTCTTTATTTTGATAAAAATAGTAATTCGCCGAACCGTTTTCTGGACGCATATCTACTATCATCGGATCAAAAAATCGTTCAACCGGTTCGGTTATTCCGGCTTCATGAGATTCTGGGAATACAGGTAAATCCAAATTAAAGATTTTTCCAACTCCTTTAGCATTGCCTCCGCTACAATCAATTACAAGATCACTTTTGTATTTTCCATTAGTTGTTTTGATAACTTCAATTTTCTCTTTCGATAATTCTGCATCAATAACTTCTTCATTGAAATAAAAATCAACATTGTTCTCTTTTGCTAACATATAAAATGCATCTATAGTTTTTAAAGGGGAAGCCGAACCATCTTCAGGTGAATATGTTCCACCTCGTAAATTATTTTCATTAATTCCCGGAATTAATTTTTGCACTTTCTGTTCTGATATCCAATCAATATTTAAACCATAACTTTTTTGTATCTTTAATAATTTTTTTAGAGTTATTTCATCCTTTTCATTATATACAGGAAATAAATATCCACCTTCAATCCAGTCAACATCATATCCATAATGAGTTTCCATTTCTCTCATTATTTTTAATGTTTCTAAACCAATTTTTATTTTTGCAGGATCAGAGTGAGTTGCTCTAATTCCCCCAATCGCCGCTCTATTTTGCCCACGACCTACCGATGAATTTTTTTCTATAACAGCAACTTTCATTCCCTTTTTTGCCAAATAAAAGCTTAACGGTACTCCAATACTACCGGCTCCAATTATTAGTATGTCGTAAATTTTCGCAAATGATTCTGATGAAACAGATTTTTGATTATTTTTCTCTCGATTATTATTCATGTTTTCTCCCACTTTCTTCTCTTATTTTTTTCTTATCAAGTTTTCTAACTTCTAATTTCTAACTTCTAATTTCTAATTCCTCATTTATCAATGCTCCCATCGGCACTTCCATATTCAATGGCCTATCTGTTCCCTGTATCACTTCATCCCAACTCACTCCTGCCATTTTAAAAATTATAGGTAATAATGGACGACAAGTTTTCCCTCCGCATGCACCCATTCCAACACGAATATTTTTCAATTGATTTACATCTCTGACTTTATGCTTTTTGATATAATCCAATATTTCCTTTACCGTAACCATTTCACATTGACAAACAATTGCATCTTCAGGGACATAATCGTAATCAGCTTTTTCTAACGGTTTTGTAACTTTTTCGTCTTGAACTCTAATTCCTGCGATTTTATTTCCATTTTCTAAGCTTGTTATAACCGTAATTAAATGCATTTTCTTTTTCTTTAAATGACGAATGTTTTTGATTTCACCATTTTCCAAATAATTTCCATCCATATCCATCAATGGAATTTTTTCACCAACAGAATAATTCATAATAAATTCAAATGGTAACATAACTTCTGCATATTTTTCATCAATCTTTTTTGCCAATGTAATTGCTAATCCCGGGCATATTGTAACACATTTTGTGCAACCGGAACATTTACCAACAAATTTTGGGAGATCCAGAATATTTCCTAAATTATTCTCCAACTTAATTGCGTCATTTGGACACACTGATACACATGGATTACATGGAATTTCTTGATCACAATAAATTATCGGTTGGTAATTATCGGTTAATTTGATCTCTGTTCTTGAATACTTTTTTCCGGGAGGACTTTTTAAAATATCAGCTTTTTTGAAATAACTTTCATTAATTTTTATGTCATTACCTAATATTCTTGCCATTTCCAAGCCGGCAATTTTCCCACCAAACATTGCAGAAGATGCTTCAGCTATTTCTTTGGCATCACCTGCTTTCACAACTTTAAAATCGAACCTTTTTGCCATATTATAAAATTCATCAATAGGATTTAAACCGGCTGCTATTAATAAAGTATCAACTTC
>JAUVLI010000154.1 GCA_030600775.1 Fidelibacterota bacterium
CTCTTGTTTTTGAAAAAGTTATTCCATTACTTAATTCTAAATTATTTAATTTTGACTTGCAAAGTTCACAAATAGATAGTATCAATAATATGCAATATTTTAACTATATTTATGAAAATGATTCTACAAGAATTAAAGATATCCATCGATTAATAAAGTATTTAAATTCATTTGATTTGATCATTAAATATAATCAGATAGATAAAAATCAATATATTATTAAAATTTTTGATAATAATAAACCATTTGTAATAATAAAATTAAAAACATCTAAAAAAGTTGAGAAACTGAAAGTTAAGGGGGAAATAGCTCTAATTATTGACGATTTTGGTTATTTTGATAACGATTTGTCTGATAGTTTCTTCAATTTACCAAAGGGAATAACTTTTTCAGTCATTCCAGGACATCGATTTTCGAAAACAGTAGCAAGGAAAATAAATAAGTTAGATCATGATTTATTAATTCACTTACCAATGGAACCATTGAATTATAGAGGAGATGAAAAACAGTATATCATTATGACTGGAATGAATAGTAACAAAATAGAAAACAGAATAAACAAAGCAATTAATGAACTACCACAGGCAATTGGTATTAATAATCATATGGGTTCCAAAGCAACTTCAGATTTAGAAACAATGAATAAAGTTGCTAAAGTTATTGTAAACAAAGAATTATTATTCATTGATTCTTATACATATAAAAGATCTATTGCATATAAAGTTATGAAAAAACATGATATTCCAACTGCTAGAAGGGATATGTTTATTGATAATGAAAATAGACCAGATTACATTTCCGAACAAATAGATAAATTGGTTCAGTTAGCTATTAAAAATGGAAAAGCAATTGGAATAGGGCATGTAAGAAAAAACACTTTATTAATGTTACAGAAAAAAATACCTGATATTATTTCAAATGGTATAATATTTGTTCCAATATCTGAATATATACGATGATTTGTGGATTTAAAAAATTACTTGACAAAGTTAAAATATATTGCTAAGTTATATTGTTGGAATAGATGTTAGTGTAAAATGAGAAAAAATAATGAGTAATAAAAAATATATCTTATTTGTTGAAAATGGTTCTGAGATGCAAGAAATGCATTTTAATTGGAAACATTTTATTAGTATTCTCATGGTAATTTTTGTGTTATTATCTATTTCTGTATTTGGATTATCAAAGATGTTTTCGAAATTTTATTATCAAGAAAAAATTGCTATAGCATATAAAGAAAATGACAATTTAGAATTGTCGATAAATTTAATGCAAATAAAAGTATCTGAACTAAATAAAACAATCAATAATATTATGGAAAAAGATAAAGCAATTCGTCTTTACTCAAATTTACCTGAAAACGACATTAATATTAATGAATTGGGAACAGGTGGTAGGGTTAATAGAGAGTTATATGTTGGTAATGACAATTCAAAAAGATCGACGCAATTGACAAATATCGATGAAAGCTTAACTCAAATATCAAAAGAGATACAATCTGAATTAATTAGTTACGAAAATCTTACTGAAATATTAAAAGAGAAAAAACAAAAGCTTAATGCTACTCCGTCAATTGTTCCGTTAAAAGATAATGCCTATATTTCTTCTCCTTACGGAAAGAGAATAGATCCATTTACAGGGCGTATTAGGATGCATGATGGAATTGATTTTGCAGCAAGAATTGGTACTCCAATTTATGCTACAGCTGACGGAAAAGTAAAATATGCTAGATATATTGGAGGATATGGATATACTATTAAAATCAATCATGGCTTTGGTTATAGTACAATTTTTGGTCATATGAGTAAAATGAAAGCTAAAAAAGGCCAAAATGTAAAACGAGGCGATCTTATTGGATATGTTGGTAATACTGGAAGATCAACAGGTTCACATTTACATTATGAAATAAGATATAATAAACGACCTGTAAATCCATCAAAGTATATGTGGATTAGAAAAAAACTATAAATTAAATCTTTATGAATATTGTTTTTAATGTTTGTGAAGATCTTTACAAGCATTTTTTATTTTAACAAATAAATTATAAAAATAGACAATGATGACAAAATTAATTAAAATTATTTTACTTTTAAATTTTATACTATTCCAAATATTACTTGCTGTAGAAAAAGACAGTTCATTTACAGATAGCAGTTTTACTTTCACTGTTAGTTGTGTTGGCGATATTATGTTAGGTACTTCATTTCCACAGGATTATTTACCACCCAATGATGGGAAAGATATTCTTAAAAATGTAACGAATTTTCTTGAAAGTAGTGATATTACGATTGGGAATTTAGAAGGATGTATAGCTGATAGTGGAAAATCGACCAAATGTGATAGTAGTAAAAATTGTTATGCATTTAGAATGCCCGTGAAATATGGAGATTTATTAAAAAGAGCGGGATTTGACCTGATGTCCATCGCAAATAATCATATTAATGATTTCGGTGTTTATGGTCGTAAATCTACAATTGATGTGTTAGATAAATTGAATATTGGATGGTCTGGCCCACCTAAAACTTATGCAGAAGTAGAAATTTCAGATATTAATATTGTTTTCATTGCCTTTTGTCCTTATGATCATTCTAATGATCTAAGAAAAATTGACCAATCAAAAAAAATAATTCAGAATTTATCAAAGAAATTTGATGTAATAATTGTATCCTTTCACGGAGGAGCTGAAGGTAAGGATGCTTTTCGAGTTCCTGACACTACTGAATATTATCATGAAGAAAATCGTGGTAATTTAAGAAAATTTACTCATGCTATAATCGATGCAGGAGCTGATCTTGTTTTGGGACACGGACCGCATGTATTGAGAGGAATGGAATTATATAAAAATAGATTAATTGCATACTCACTTGGTAATTTTGCAACATATAAAAGATTTGTTCTTGATGATAATCTAGGAAAATCAGCAATTTTGAAAGTGAATTTAGATAAAAATGGAAGATTTGTATCGGGAAAAATTATTTCAATAAAGCAAAATTACCCTGGAATTCCGGTAATTGACAAATCAAATTATTCAATAAAATTAATTAATAAATTGTCT
>JAUVLI010000026.1 GCA_030600775.1 Fidelibacterota bacterium
AAGCATTCAGAAGAATATTTTATAATTAGTAAAAATAAAATTAGATGTAGTTTGGAAGGTTGGATTATTTTAGATTCGTTGTTAATTGAGATGATAAATATTTAAAATTTCTTTTGAATATTTAAAAAAATATTTTATATTATAATATTAGGAAATAATTTTAGAGACAGTGTTAGTTTTGTCAAAAAGGAGTTATAATAATAGTATATTGATTTTTCATGTATTTTCCAAAATGGAGTCAAGTATTTATGAAAAGTAATAATTTTTTAATTAAAGTAGTGGTTAATATTTTAGCGTTAGTAGTTGTTAGTTCGCTTTTTGATGGTATAATTATTAACAATATTTTAACATTATTAGCTGTCGCTGTTGTGATGGGTATTTTGAATAGTATTATTAAACCAATATTAATGATAATTACACTTCCATTTACTGTTGCTACTTTTGGAATATTTTTATTAATTATTAATGGTTTTGTTTTATGGTTAGCTTCAGCTTTAATTAATGGTTTTACTATTGTAAGTTTTGGTGTTGCAATATGGGGAGCATTGGCTTTATCAATCATTTCAATGATCGTGGAGAATATGTTTACCAATAAAAGAAATAGACAATAATTGAGTTATTTAAAGAATTAAATAGTTTTTGAGATTATGGAAAAACAGCAATTAGCAAGGTGGTGGAAAAAAGAAAATGACGGAATAAGATGTCACTTGTGTCCGTGGGAATGTTTTATCAAAGAAAATGAAGCGGGAATATGTAAAGTCAGAAAAAACATATCAAATAATTTATATTCTTTGGTTTATGGTAAACCTGTCGCTATGAATATCGATCCGATTGAGAAAAAACCGTTGTATCATTTTTTACCAGGAACTTCATCTTTTAGTATTGGAACTTTTGGTTGTAATATGCAATGTAAATTCTGTCAAAATTGGGATATATCCCAAAGGGATATGGAAAATTTGGAATTTAAAATTGATTATTATTCTCCAACTGAAATTATTGATTTGGTCATAAAAAATAATTGTAGATCCATTGCATTTACATATAATGAACCGACAATTTTTGGTGAATATGTAATAGATATCGCTAAATTAGCTAAGAAGAATAATATTGCAACAATTATGGTTACAAACGGATATATATTACCAGAAGCACGAAGTGAAATATATAAATATATTGATGCGGCAAACGTTGATATAAAGGGATTTACAGAAAAATTTTACAAATCATTTACAGGTGGATCATTAAAAAATGTTTTAGATACAATTGTATATTTAAAAAGTAAAAATATTCATATCGAAGTTACTACATTATTGATTAATGGAAAAAATGATGATGAAAATGATCTAAGAAAAGAATTTAGTTGGATAAATAATAAATTGGGGAGTGATATTCCATTACATCTTTCTGCATTCCATCCTGATTATAAAATGAAAGATCAGAAAATAACTACTCTTCCATCAATGCAAAATTCTTATCGAATTGCTAAGGAAAGTGGATTAAAATTTGTTTATCTGGGTAATGTAATTGGCGTGGATAATAATACATATTGCTCAAATTGTGGTAAAGTGATCATTAATCGATCGGGATATTCTACTAAGATCAAGCAAATTAATAAATGTAAATGTGGCGAAAAAATTCCTATAATATTTTAAATAATTATAAAAAATAGAGAAAAAATTATGGAACAAACAAATAATAATACTTTTAGTGGAACGATAAAGGGGGATTCTATAGAAATTAAAATAACTCAGCAGAATTTATTTTTTTTGGAGAAACAATTTACTGTAAAAGAGTATAAAGATTTTTTTCCTTATGATACAATTGGCGCAATGAATCCCGCTAACAATATTGATAAATCTTATTTGGTTAGAACAATAAAATTAGAAACGGATGCTGGATTTTCTATTATTACAGATATTGTTGAGAAAAGCTATGTATTTAGAAACAGAAGCTATAATAAAGGAACATCAAGGTATATGAAAGAGAAAAAATTCAAACCCGGTGATGTAATAGTTATTGAAAAGATCGGTGCCTATGATTTTAAAATGTATGCAAAAGGTAACAAAAAAGATAAAGATATATTCACTGAAAACAAATCATTATTTCAAGGAGGATTTTAGTTTTGAAAAAATCGTTAATACGTCAAATATTTGAGGGAGCACCTGGAGATAGCATAAATTTTGCGTTAGGTGAACCTGTTTTTGAGCAACCAAAATGGTTTATTAATTTATTCAATCCGAAAATTTTAAACAATTATGCCTACACTCCAAATGCCGGCCTTCCGAAAGCAAGAGAAGCGGTTAATAAGATCAATGACTATCCCAATGATATTGAAAATATATGTCTGACTTGTGGAGCTGAAGAAGGATTGTTTGCGAGTATTTCAGGGGCAAAATTATTTTTGAATGAACAGAAAAATGAATTATTAATTCCTTCACCATATTTTTTAACTTATCCTATGGTCGCTAAAATAGTTGGATTAAAAATGAATACTTATCCAATTCCTCCGTTTTGTAATGGAAGCATTACAGAAAGTATTGAAAATAACATTAATTCAAAAACCGGAATGATTATTTTAAATACACCTGCAAATCCATCGGGATTAATGCTGAGTGAAAATGAGATTAAAAAAGTGGAAAAATTATGTGCGGACAAAAATATTTTGTTAATAATTGATGAAGTGTATAGATTCTTTGGTAACAGAGAAACACCAGTTTCACACAATTGGAATGATATTGGCTCACATTCAATCTTGGTTTCATCACTTACAAAAAATTACGGATTACCAGGATTACGTTTAGGTTGGGCATATACAAAACATAATGTTATCAATAAGATCATTGCAGCGCATCAATCAATTGCAGCGATAACTTCCTCAATATCTCAGCAGTTAGTAGAACAATTTCCGAACAATGATTATAAAAATTGGTTGGAAGTAAATCGTAATAAAACAATCAAAAATCGCGAATTGATGAAAAGTGAATTAAAGGAAAATGGAATTGAATTTGTAGATTCGGAAGGAGCATTCTATGTTTTATTTAAAGTACCAACTGAAATTATGGAAAAGATGACAGATGTTGATTTTGCTTTTCATTTAAAAGATGATCATAAAATTTTGACAGTTCCGGGAAGTGCATTTGGTGAATATTCTACTGGATATATGCGTCTATCTTGCGGTGGATTATCAAAAGATTTCAAAGAAGGAATAAAAAGAATTCGTGATGGGATTGATTCAATAAAAAAAGGAATGTAAGAGAATGAAGACGAAACAAATTGTAAAAATTCTAATAATTAATTTAGGTATTTTACTTTTGATGAATTCCTGCGGAACAGGTACTTCTACAATTATAGAAGAAGAAACTGTCATTTCAAAAACAAAAATGCCAAATTGGATAATTCAAACACCGAAAGATAATGATTGTTACATTGGTATAGGATCTGCCCCCAAAAAAGAAGGTTCAACAGAACATATTCAAACGGCAACCAATTCTGCATTAAACATGATTGCGGGTAAAATTAAAGTAAACATTTCCAGCGATGTTATAAGTTCATTGATAGAAAAAGGTGAAATAATTGAAGAGGAATTCCGTTCAAAGATCAGAGCAAAGACGCAAATGGATTTAGAAGGATATGAATTAGTTGATTCTTTTGAAGACGGATTAAATTTCTATGTTTACTACAAATTATCAAAACAAAAATATACATCAATCAAAACGGAGAAAAAGAACGAAGCAATTCAGCTTGCTTTGGATAATCATTTAACAGCAAAAGTTAATTTAGCGAAAAAAAATTATGAGGATGCGATAAAATATTATATCAAATCATTGGAAGCTATTGAACCATTTTTGTCAGAATCATTAGAAGCAAATGCGGATGGTGAAAAGGTTTATTTAGGAAATTATTTATATAAAAAATTACAGAATGTGTTTTCTGATATTAATATCAAGGCGGAAAATAAAAATATTAATGGTAAATTAGGTCAACCATTAAATAACGCCATTTTCTTAGTTACAAATAAAAATGGTAAATTTATTGAAAATTTCCCATTGGCATTTTCTTTTATAAGAGGTAAAGCTGACTTTATTCCCAGTGGGAAAAGCGACAGAAATGGAAAAAATAAAGTGAGTATTTCAAAAATGATCAGTACTAAAGATTTACAAACAGTTGAAGCAAAATATGATATTTCACATCATTTGAATTCCAATTCAATTATTTTAAATAAATTATTAATGACATTAACCATTCCATCGGATAGAATTACAATCAATGTTATGAAACCGATTATTTATATTGATTCAAAAGAGACAATAAGTGGAAAGAAAATAGATATTCCAAGAATAGAGCCAGTTCTGAAAGGAAAATTAAGCGAATTGGAATTTGAGTTCATTGAATTGCCATTTGACAATGATTGGGTAATAAAAATTGAGGCAAACGCAAGAGAAGGTTCTCAAATATCATCATTATTTACTTCATTTGCCGATTTAACTTTTTCTGTAACTGATGTGTCAACAGGGAATGAAATCTATAAAACAACTTTGAATGGTATTAAAGGAGTTGATTTAAATTTTGAGAAAGCAGGTTATAAAGCATTGGAAAACATTGCCCAGAAGGTGAAAGAAGAGGTGATTCCAAAATTATTAGGAAATATTCAGTAGTGAGTTTGAGTTAAAAATGGAAATGAAAAATTTTATAAAAAAGAAGGGAAAATTATGAATCAAGAAAAGAAAACACCATTTTATGATAAACATTTAAAGTTAGATGCAAAGATTGTAAATTTTGCAGGATTTTTAATGCCGATTTCTTATGAAGGAATAAATGCCGAACATTTACAAGTACGAAAAAGTGTGGGTGTTTTTGATGTTTCTCATATGGGCGAATTTAATGTAGAAGGTGAAAATGCGTTAGAATATTTACAAAAGTTGACAATAAATGATGTTTCAGCTTTAATTAATGATCAAGTTCAATATACTGCAATGTGTTATGATAATGGTGGAATAGTTGATGATCTGCTTTTGTATAGATTTAATGAAAATAAATTTCTGATGGTTGTAAATGGTTCAAATATTGAAAAGGATTTTCAATGGGCGAAAGATCATTTAATAAAAGGCGTAGAATTAAAAAATGATAGTGATCAAATTGGACTTCTTGCTATTCAAGGGCCCAATTCATTAAAAACATTGCAAAAATTAACGAATGTAAATTTAAGTGATATTGATTTTTATCATTTTACAGAGGGAAAATTAGCTGGAATTGATATGATCATTTCACGAACGGGATATACCGGAGAGTTAGGATTTGAATTGTATCATGATATTTCATTTTCAGAAAAATTATGGAATGATATTTTTGAAGCGGGAGAAGAATATGACATTAAACCCGTTGGATTGGGATCAAGAGATACACTAAGAATGGAAATGAAATACTGTCTTTATGGAAATGATATTGACAAAACAACAAATCCGATAGAGGCAGGATTAAGTTGGATAACGAAATTGAATTGTGGTGATTTTGTCGGGAAAGATGCACTATTGAAGGTGAAAAAAGAAAAACTAAATAGAAGATTGGTTATTTTTAAGGTGGAAGGCAGAAGGATCGCAAGGCATGGTTACAAAATATTCGTTGGTGATGAAGAAGTGGGAGTTGTTACAAGTGGAACACAATCGCCGTCATTAAAAGAGGGAATAGGAATTGGATATGTGAAACGAGGACATACAAAGTCAGGTAATGAGATTGAAATTGATATTCGAGGAAAAAGGTATAAAGCTATTATTGTAAAACCGCCGGTTGTAGATTCTAGTCCATTTTAAATTGTTAAATATTGTGCTAAAAACTGAAACTAATTAAAAGAAATATAATGATAATATACATTTGGAAATCAATTTTTATGAATTAAATTATGATAATTCTATTGATTTTTTAATGATATTATTAAATCGTTTAATATAGGTTTTAAAAATATTAATTGCTGGAATATTTTCAAGATTTATTTAACAAATATTTTTTTGTTTTACTAAGGTGTGAAATTTTGTAAATTACCATTAATGCAATGAAAATAATAAATAAAATTAATAAGAAATCGGAAAATTAGATGATAAATAAAATAGAACAATTAAAAAAGACAAACGAATTATACTACTCTTTAGTATCCGAAATTGGAAAGGTGTTGGTAGGGCAGAAAGATATCTTGAAGAATCTTCTTATATCGCTTTTTTCTGGTGGGCATTCTTTTCTTATTGGAGTTCCAGGATTAGCTAAAACCTTAATGGTGCAAACAATTGCAGAAGTTATGGATTTGGATTTTAAAAGAATTCAATTTACGCCGGATTTAATGCCTTCTGATATTACAGGAACAGAAGTAATTGAAGAGAATATGACCACAGGAAAAAGGAATTTTAGATTTATTAAAGGACCAGTATTTGGTAATATTATATTAGCAGATGAGATAAATCGAACACCGCCTAAAACACAAGCAGCACTTTTGGAAGCTATGCAAGAACATCAGGTAACTTCAACAGGTAAAACATATTTATTAGACGATCCTTTCTTTGTTTTAGCAACTCAAAATCCAATAGAGCAGGAGGGAACTTACCCATTACCAGAGGCACAATTAGATCGTTTCATGTTTCAATTAAATGTAGAATATCCAAGTTTTCAGGAAGAAAAAGACATTGTTCGGCTTACAACAGCTTCAAAAATTGCAAAACTAAAAAAAGTAATTTCAAAAGAAGAGATATTATCAATACGAAAGTTCGTGAGAGAGATTCCTGTAGCTGACCATTTAATTGAATATGCCGTTAATATTGTAAAAGAAACCAGACCTCATGCGACAAGCAATGAAAATGTAAAAAAATATATTAAATGGGGAGCTGGACCAAGAGCATCACAATATTTAATAATTGGGGCTAAGACCAAAGCCGCATTAGATGGCAAACCAACACCTGAAATTAGTGATATAAATTTTGTTGCTAATAATGTGTTAAGACACAGGATAATATTGAATTTTACAGCAGAAGCAGAGGATATTTCTGTTGATGATATCGTAAATGAATTGATAAAGGAAAACAATGCACAAAAGTAATCTAATTTTTAATTAATTTATGATCTATTTACTATTATTTGTAATAGGCATCGCTGCCGGTTTTATAAATTCATTGGCAGGTGGTGGCTCAATATTGACTTTACCGGTGTTGATACTTGCCGGTTTACCTTCACCGGTAGCCAATGCAACAAATCGCATCGGAATATTATTTCAAACAGGAATGGCTGCTTCGCGTTTTAAAAAACATAAGCAATTGGTTGTAAAACCTTATATTCATATAATAATTGCTTCAATAATTGGTGCGATTATTGGTTCATTATTTGTTGTAAACATTAATTCAAATATTTTTGATAAACTTCTTGGTATTACTTTCATTTTTATCTTGATCATGACATTAATTCCAAGAAGTAAAGTGAAGGCAGTTCATAAAATTCCAAAATGGGTTGAAATGCTTATTTTTTTATGTGTAGGGTTTTATGGAGGATTTGTTCAAGCTGGGATTGGTTTTATATTATTAATAACTTTAAATTTTGTAGAAGATTTTAATTTAATAAAAGCAAATGCAATAAAAGTATTTATTATTTTTTGTTATACAATTTTTACAATTATTGTATTCCAATTTTCTGGAAAAATAATTTGGAGTTATGGACTTTTACTTGCGAGTGGAAATATAATAGGTGCATATATTGCTGTAAATAGTGCAATTAAAGGTGGTGAAAAATTAATTAAAATTGTACTTTCAATCGCTATAATTTTAGCTAGTTTGAAATTGTTTGGCGTGTTCGAATTAGTAAGATCATATTTGTAATATTAAATAAATCTCAAAGTTAAGAAGCAAAAAAATTATTTTATATAAACCATTTTTTTAACTTTAATATTTGAGTCGTTGACTATTTTATAAAAATAGATTCCGGATGGAACTTGATTACCATAATTATTTGTGCCATTCCAAGTTATATCATAATGTCCGGCACTGCAATTTTTATTCAAAATTGTATTGACCTTCTGACCGAGAATATTATAAATGACTAATTTTACATTAGAATCCGTTTCAATGTCAAATGGGATTGTTGTAGAACCATTAAATGGGTTTGGTTGATTTTGATAGAGTTCAAATAATACATTTACTTTAATATAAATTGGGTCGGATAAGGTTTCGCCATCTCCATTTGATGCAGTTAGTGTATATGTAGTATCCTTATCTGGATAGACATCTAAAGAGGAAACCAAATTTGTATCACTGTTTACACCATTAATAGAAATTTGATCTGCATTCTTGACTTCCCAATTTAGAGTAATTTTTTCTCCTAATAAAATTTCATTTTTATCTACAGTGAATTCTTTAATTACTGGTGGCAATGGCGATTCACTTAAATATGCTCTAATTAGATAAACATAAATGCTTGTATCACTTGCTGATATATAATACCAATCTGGATCACCACTGCTGGGCTCATGTAAATATGTATAACTATGATAAGCTGATTGTCCGGGTTGTTCGGTAATCATTACTCTGTTATATTCTGGATAAGTTCCTTCTACAAGGAAACCAACAACAAATGGCTCACTACCTGATATATTTTCAGATGTCAGATCTATCGTTATCCAATTTGGCCATGGTTCTGGATATGGATAAGGTGGTTTCGCTGAAATTGTTGAAGTTGCAGTTATTGAAGTTAATTGTTCTCCAAGTGGAGTCGGTCGTGAAGCACCGGTATATTTCCAAACACCACCGGTTACCGAACCGGGTTGTCTTAATGCCACTTTTATTGAATCAAGTTTTTTACCGAGAATATCATCAAAAACAACACAAATTGTATCTTGGTCAGATAGAGGTAATACGCCGGTTGGAGGATAATCATCATATTTTACTTCTATTGCTTCTGGCTCAGTTCCTGAGGATGTATAATTAATAGATTTATCTTGATAATAGTTTTCATTAATTATAGCAAAATCAATTTCTTTATATTTCTTTCCGTATTCAGGAAAGGTTAATGTATCGTTAGAAACAACATTTACGACTTCTTTTACATCATTTGTATCTACTTTTATTACTTTAACACTAAGATCTGCTTCACTTTCATCAAAATATATTTTTAAATTAGAACCCAATTTATATCTTAGATATTGAGAAGATAAATTTTCTACAGAAATAGTTGTATTAGTTACATTTGGGTTTATATTTTGAATGCCAACAACTTCTTTTATTCCTGAATAAGTATAGCCCCAAGCTGGATTAATAGATGTGTCACCAACAATATTCGCTAAAAACCAATTTTGTACAATGTCATCAAATCTCAAAGAAGTAGATGGTGTAACTTGACTTAATGCAGAATTGTATCCGTGAATACCATTACTAGTATTTTGTACTATCTGTTTTAGAATATCTCCTCCGATCTGTTCTTTAATATAAAGCGTAAAAAGTGCAGCTCTTGAATAATCACTTAATACTGCTACATTATCATCGCTACGCCATTCAAATAGATAAATATTTGTTTCATTTGCATACGAAGTTTGTTCTCGCATATTAAATCCACATACGACTTCTGCAATCATTGAAAGTCCTTCATTAACGAAAGTTTCCTCATTTTGATCATAATTGTAATGTATCATATGTTGGAATTCGTGAGCTGTTGTGCTAATACCATTTTGTAATCCTGATGAAGATAATAAATCCGCCGGATCTGCATCGAGATAATATATTTCTGCTTCATTGCTTCCTGAATAATTACTTGCAGGCAATTCATTATAAGAATGAAAATATCCGGCTACATATCCACCTGTACCATCATAACCATCTATAATATCTAAAATAAAAATAATGATCTTAGGATCATTGTCAACATCAGGAGGATTGCCAAATGTTTCAGTATCCATTTGATAGATTCCTTTGTTCGAATTTGCCGGCGTCTTACTGTCGAAAGCAATTTTTACAGAATCAACTCCTGCTTGTGTTATCGTAGAATCCCACATTGCATCTTCCACAAATATGTAGCAATGTTCACCAACAGCTCTACAAGTCGATGGCACGCGAACAAAATCTAAATCAGCCATATCATAAGTGTACCAATTTTTCGTATCACCAACCACGAAATTCCAAGCAGATGTTTTTTGTAATTTATTACTTTTCAAATAGTCAGGATGTTTTTCAAAATATTCTCTGGCAATTTTATCCGTTTTCTCTAAAAATGGTCTTGGATCTATAGGATATGATCTCTGTATATTTTCATCTACTTTATTTACTTTAATTAATTCATTTGCATAAGAAAATGAAAATAAACCAATCATTAAGGTTAAAATTAAACTTTTCATAATTTTACTCATAAATTCTACCATCTTTTTTGTTTTCAATCATTTTAATGTTTATAACAGTCAGTAAAGTATCTTTACCAATTGTTTCCCTTTTTTTATACGATATTTTAACCATTTTTCCTTGATTATCCAATAGTATTCTTTCTGTTTTTTTGTCACATTTCAAAACAAACACTTTCTCTTTATTGCTAATGACAGCTAATTTAGTAAATGGTTCATTACCAATTACTATTATTTTACCTTTTATCGGTGGGTATTCTTTTTTATTAACTTTACAATTATTTAAGTAAAGAAATGATCCAATCAATAAAATAAATGTGATATAATATCGTTTTTTGAAAAGAAAATTATATTTTCTCGAGATATTTCTTTGCGTTTTCTTCACCTTCTTTAATATTTACCTTTATTAAGAGAAATCCTCCAACGATGAAAAGTATCAAAATAGAAAGAATTCCTAAACGATTATTATTGGTGTATAAAGTTATTCCACCCATTAAGGCAGGACCAATAACAGCAGCAAATTTCCCAAGCATATTATAAAATCCGAAGAATTCAGCTGATTTATGTTTTGGAATAATTCTAGTATATAAACTGCGACTAAGTGCTTGAATTCCACCTTGGAAACAACCAACACCGATTGCTAAAGCGAAAAAATGCCACTCTTTATTCATCAAATATCCTAAAATAGTTATGATTCCGTAGGCGAATATTGCAACTAATATAGCATTTTTTACACCAATCTTTTTTGCAAATAAGTTATAAAGTAATGTAGCCGGAAATGCCACAAATTGAGTTATTAATAGAGCGGTAATTAAAATGCTGCTATCAAATCCTAGAGCCATACCATAATCAACTGCCATTCTTATAATTGTGTCCACACCATCAATATAAAACCAATATGCAAGTAAAAACAGACCTACAACTTTCAAATGTTTTATCTCTTTGAAAGTATTAATAAGCTGTCTCCAACCTTGTGTGAATGCTTTACTTATAGGTATTGTATTTTCATTGTATGGTTCTTTTACAAACAGGAATATTGGTATAGAAAATACTGCCCACCAAACAGCTACAGATAAAAACGAAAGTTTGATAGCTGTTGCTCCATCAGCAATTCCAAACAATTCGGGTTTTAAATACATTAATACATTTATAGCAAATAATATTCCACCACCAATATATCCCAGAGAAAATCCAAGTGAAGAAACAAAGTCAACTTTTTTTTCAGAAGCAACGCCAGTAATTAGAGAATCATAAAAAATATTTCCTCCGGAAAAACCAACAGTTCCTGCTATATAAAAAAGGATCGCCATTTGCCACATTCCTTGACCAACCATCCATAATCCACCTGTCATAATTATACCGAGAAAAGCGAATATAAATAAGAATTTCTTCTTTGCAGTTCCTTTATCCGCTATTGCACCAAGGAAAGGAGCAAAAGCAGCTACGAGAATTGATGCTATTGAATTAGCAATTCCGAGATAGAAAGTGCTCTCTTGTAAATTATTTGGATTTGCCCAATATGCCTTAAAAAACAGTGGAAAAAAACCAGCCATTACTGTAGTTGCAAAAGCACTATTTGCCCAGTCGTATAACGCCCACGAAAATATTGTCTTTTTATCATCGATCATTTTGTTCTCTCCTTAAATCGATTAATTAATAAATTTTGCTAATCATAATTAAATATAATGTATTATATCAATTAATAAAATATTTTTTATTGAAAAATTTGTGAGGATAGAACACGGATTATGCAGATGAAGTTGATCAAGAGATATAAAAAAAATAAAACTATATAACACACAATAAAGGTTACAAAGGTTTGAAAAGATTATTATTTTGGTATAAGTATAAATTTATGGAATTTTTTGGGATTATAAATTTTTTTGATAGTTATCGTTCGTTATTGTTCGTTGCTAATATCAATGAATTATTTTAAAAAAACAGTTGGAAATGTGAAAAAATAATTATATTATTCGGTGTTTTTGAAAAGCGAGAGTAGCTCAGTGGTAGAGCCCCACGTTGCCAACGTGGCTGTCGCGAGTCCGAATCTCGTCTCTCGCTCAAATTTTTAAATAATAGACCATGTGGAAAACTTAATAAGTTTTAATTGTTTTTTATTTTAAAAATGTGGGAAAAATCCTAAATTATGTTGATTTGAAAAAAGGAGTTAAAATGAAATTAGAAAGATTATTGAAAAAAAATTATTTTAAAATTATAATGATCAGCATTATTTCAATGTTTTTATTGACCGGTGCTTTAACATCAGGAAAACCGGCAAAAATTGTTAAACTAAATGCTAATTTGTATAATGAATCTATCGAGAAAGGGAAAGAATTCACAATTCTATTAGAAATGAATATTGAAGAAGGTTGGCATATCAATAGCAATAAACCACTTGATGATTTTGTAATTCCTACCGAAGTTAAAATTAAACCAATAAATGGTGTAGATATAAAAAAAATAAAATATCCAGCACCAAATATTATTGAACTTAAGTCGTTAGGAGGAAAGACATCTACTTTTGAAGGAAATACAATAATAAAAATAAGTGGAATTATTGATAGCGAATACAGGAAAGATAATATTGAATTTATTATCAGCGTAACTTATCAAGGATGTAATGATGAAATATGTTTGGCTCCGATTACAAAATCATTCTCTCTTATCGCCGATGTAAAAACAGAAGCAGAAACAATTACAGAAGAAGTTGTTGTCCAAGAAATAACAGAAAATAAGAAAGAGAAAATTGAGAAAAAAGAAATTACAAATATAGAAGAGAAATCTGGCAAGAAAATATCTTCTGAAACACAAAAATTGAAATCTTTTGAAAATAGAACTTCTACTGTTGAAACGAATGAGTTCAGTGATAAAGGCATTTTGCTTATTTTAATCATAGTATTTTTTGGCGGATTAGCATTAAATTTAACTCCATGCGTTTATCCGTTAATACCAATTACAATTGGATATTTTGCAAATCAAACAGGTAAAGGTTCAAGTGTATTAAAAGCAAGTATGTATGTTATTGGTATTGCAATTACATATTCTGTATTGGGAACTATAGCAGCATTGTCCGGAAGTATGATGGGAAATTTATTAACAAACCCAATTGTTTTAATTGGTATTGCAATTGTAATGATATTATTATCATTGAGTATGTTTGGTGTCTATGAATTTCGTTTACCATCCGGTTTGATGAATATTGGAAGTGGTGCACAGTCAGGAGCAATTGGATCACTAATTATGGGGCTTACAATGGGAATTGTAGCTGCTCCATGTGTAGGTCCGTTTGTAATTGGATTATTAACTTATGTCGCTAAATCAGGGAATCCTTTTATTGGATTTATTATGTTTTTTGTTTTATCCCTAGGACTTGGTTTGCCATATTTATTTCTCGGAATATTTTCAGATAAAATCGGTAATTTGCCAAAATCAGGTGAATGGCTTAATGGCGTGAGAATATTTTTTGGTTTGGTTTTAGTTGGAATGGCAATTTATTTTATTAATCCGTTAATAAGTAAAAATATAAGGGAATTTTTGTTGCCCGGATATATGATTTTAGCCGGTTTCTATTATGCAGTTGTTGATAATTCAGGAAAAAAATCAGCTTGGTTTTTAAAGATGAAAATCGCATTAAGTATAGTTATTATAATTGCTGGAGTTTGGTTAATTAAACCTGCAAATGAAAATATTAAAGAGTTGGGTTGGAAAAAATATTCCATAGAAAATATTCAAAAGGCAGATGAAGAAAATAAGTTAGTGATGATAGATTTCTTTGCTGATTGGTGTATTCCCTGCAAAGAGCTGGATAAAATGACATTTGCGGATAAAAAAGTTCAGGAAAGATTATCGGGAATTGTACTTATAAAAGCCGATTTAACAAAAAATAGTGAAGAAGTAAATCGCTTAAGAAAATTATATGATATCAAAGGTGTTCCAACTATTATATTTTTAGATGAAGATGGAAATGAGATTGAATCTATGCGATTTAATGGTTTTATGAAAGCGGATAAATTTATTGAACGAATAAATTATTTACGAAAATAGAGAATTGCCTTTTTTGTAAAATCTTTTACCAAAAATGGTGAATAATAAATATAGAACGATATCAATCCGACAACTTCAAGAGATAAAATATACCAAGGCCAAGGACCTAAAAAATCCATTACGGAACCGTTTACTGGTTTATAACAGATAAATAAATAGTTTGCATCAAATACATAGTTGAAACCAGCGATAAATATTAGATAAAAATTTGTAATCAGAAACACTTTCCAAATAGATCTTTGGGTTGGACGATATTTTTCTACTACTGTTAAAAAGATCGTGGTAATAACCAACAAGCCATGTGATACGAAAAATTGAAAGAAACGAAAATGTGGGAAACCGTAAATACCGATATTCGGAGTTAAAAGCGCTTGAATAGCTCCACCCATTCCCCAAAAATATATTAATTCATATAGAAGATATTTTTTTTTAATTAATACAATAGCTGATAAAATAATCGCAACTCCACATAAATGTAATGGTAATGAATTTGAAATTGACCATGTTCCATTTACAATTCTCCAGATACTTAAGGAGATTTCTTGTGCCAGAAGGGCAAATGCTAAAAAATAGCAAGTTATCTTATTAATTGTTGATTTTCTAAAATATTTTTTAAATAGAAATATGGAGATACAAATAGATATTATTATTAGTAAGGGAATAATATGAGAATTGGAATAAAATTCAAAATGATTTCCTGCATAATTAGTATTAAAGTATGGATTCAAATTTGACCTCTTGGATTATTTATTAAATTACAGAAAAATATCTTTCATCTTGAAATAAAATAATCAAAATTGGAAAGAATAACAAAATTTAAATTATGGTTTTTCGGATATTCTTTAGAAACCAATAAATCAATCAATAAACATTTTTTTAATCTTTATGGAATTTTATTGAATTATAATATATTTATTCATAAATTTAAAGATAATAATTGAATTGAATAATATAAATAGGTGGAATAAAATGAAAGTGTTAGTAATTAATTCGGGAAGCTCTTCTGTAAAATATCAACTAATAGACACTGAAAATCAAAAATATTCGGCGAAAGGTTTAGTTGATAGAATAGGTTTGAAAGATTCACAGCTTAAACATCAACATGCAAATGGAAAGAAATATGAATTTTCTGGTGTTATTAATGATCATCAAATGGCAATAGAATATGTTCTTGCCGCTCTTACTAATAAAAAATATGGAGTGATTTCAACATTAGATGAGATAGATGCCGTTGGTCATAGATTAGTGCATGGTGGAGAACATTTTAGTGGTAGCGTTCTGATTACACCAGAAATAATGAAGGTATTGAACGAATGTATTGATCTTGCTCCTTTACATAATCCACCAAATATTAAGGGAGTAAAAGCAGCTCAGAAAAATCTAAAAAATGTGCCAATGGTTGGTGTTTTTGATACTGCTTTCCATTCTACAATGCCTGATTATGCATATACTTATGGAATTCCAAACGAACTATATAAAAGATATTCCATTAGACGTTATGGATTTCATGGTACTTCACATTATTATGTATCAAGAAAATTTGCTGAATTAAATAATAAAGATATTAATAAATTGAAAATAATTACTTGTCATTTGGGAAATGGAGCTTCAATTACTGCAATAAAAAATGGAAAATCGATTGATACATCTATGGGATTTACACCATTAGAAGGATTGTTAATGGGAACGCGTTCCGGTGATATTGATGCAGGAGTATTGCTTCATATAATGGCAAAAGAAAATATGGATGGAAATGATATAAATATTTTATTAAACAAACATAGTGGAATGAAAGGAATATCCGAATTGTCAAGTGATATGCGTGAAATTGAAGAAGCTATCGAAAATGGAAATGAAAAAGCAGAATTGGCGATGAATGTTTATAATTATCGTTTAAGGAAATATATCGCATCTTATGTGGGTATTTTAGGTGGAGTTGATGGTGTTGTATTCACTGGTGGAATAGGTGAAAATGGGCCTATTACAAGAGCAGGTGCATTGAAAGGGCTTGAATTTATGGGAATAAAATTAGATGAAGAGAAAAATGAAAATGTGATCCGCGGAAAAACAGGTTTTATATCTACAGATGATTCACCGGTAAAAGTGATGGTTATTCCTACAAATGAAGAATTGGTAATTGCAATGGATACGGAAAGGATAATAAAGGAATCAAAAAAGTAAATTATTTATTTTCATCATAAATATTAACATTTAATAATTTAGAGAATTAAGATTTGGAAACATTAGAACAGGTAAAAGACAGATTTAATAATATTTTACAAAAGGCAGATGAAGTTGAAAAATATCTTTATATTTCTGAAAAGAAAGATGACTTGAAAAGATTAAGGAAATTGGCTCTAGTACCGGATTTTTGGAATGATCAGAAAAAAGCGAAAACTGTAAATAAAAAAATATCCGACATAGAATTTGAAATCAAGAAATGGCAAGATATAAATGAACTTAGAGATGATATAAAATTAAATTTCATGATGCTTGAAGAGAGTGAGAGTAAAATTGAAAATATTATTCCAATGGTAGAAAAATTTGAAGAAGTCATTGATGATTTGGAAATAGAAAAACTTTTATCGGGTAAATATGATAAAAAAGATGCGATATTGATAATTCATCCAGGAGCAGGTGGAACGGAAAGCCACGATTGGGCGGAGATGCTTTACAGAATGTACACTCGTTGGTTTGGGAAAAAAGGATATAAATATAGTGTGCTTAATTTCCAGCCGGGAGATGAAGCTGGAATTAAGGAAGTTGTAATTGAAGTGTCCGGTCAATATGTATATGGATATCTATCATCAGAAATCGGTGTTCATCGACTTGTAAGAATTTCACCCTTTGATTCAAATGCACGACGACATACAAGTTTTGCTTCTGTTTTTGTATATCCGGAAATTGACGATGATATTGAAATAACTATTGAACAAAGTGATTTAAGAATTGATACTTATAGAGCCAGTGGTGCCGGTGGACAACATGTAAACAAGACAGATTCAGCTGTTAGAATTACTCACAATCCTTCAGGAATTGTTGTTTCTTGCCAAAATCAAAGATCTCAACATCAAAATAAAGAAATGGCGATGAAAGTTTTAAAATCGAGATTGTATCAATTAAAAGTTGATGAAGAAAGAGAAAAACAGGCAAAATTAGAGAGTCAAAAAAAGGAAATCGCTTGGGGAAGTCAAATTCGTTCCTATGTTTTTCAGCCATATACAATGGTAAAAGATAAACGAACAAATTATGAAGATGGGAATGTGCAAGCTGTAATGGATGGGAAAATAGATGGATTTATCAAAGCATTTTTAAGATATAAGCAAAAAAATAAATAAAATTTCGGGAGAAAAATGGCAAATATTGAAGAGAAACATTCAACATTAGAAACAATTATTTCACAGAGAAAAGAGAAGATAGATAAAATAAAAGAGTTAGGAGTAAATCCATTTCCTTATAATTATTCAGTTACTCATAAAAATAAATTGATATTAGAAAATTATGATGAATTTGAAAGTAAAGAGGTCTCAATTGCAGGAAGATTAATGGCAATTAGGAAAATGGGAAAAGCAAGTTTCGGAAATGTTACGGACTCAACAGGGAAAATTCAATTGTATATTTCTCAAAAAGATATTGGCGAAGAAAAATACAAATTATTTAAACTACTTGATATTGGTGATTTTATTGGTTGTAAAGGTACTGTAATGAAAACCAGAACCGGAGAAATTACGATAAAAGTTTTAGAATTAGAATTATTGAGTAAAAATATTAGACCGATTCCAATAGTGAAAGAAAAAGACGGTGTACTTCACGATACATTTTCAGATAAGGAACAGAGATACAGAAAACGATATCTTGATCTGATCTTAAATCCTGATGTAAAAGAGACATTTATAAAAAGAACAAAAATAATTGCAGCAACACGAAAATTTTTTGACGAAAAAGGTTACTTGGAAGTTGAAACGCCAATTTTGCAACCTATTTATGGTGGTGCAAATGCCAGACCATTTGAGACATATCATAATACTTTGGGAATGAATTTATTTTTAAGAATTGCCGATGAACTCTATTTGAAACGACTTATTATCGGCGGTTTTGATAAAGTATATGAAATATGTAAAAATTTTCGTAATGAAGGAATGGACAAAAGTCATAATCCTGAATTTTCTGCAATTGAATTTTATGAAGCGTATGTTGATTTCAATTATATGATGG
>JAUVLI010000089.1 GCA_030600775.1 Fidelibacterota bacterium
CAGTAAGTTTTCTTTAAGAAAAGGTTCAAAATACAAAAAAGATACAATTCTTCTATTATTAATATTATTAATACTTATTGTATATAAGGAAAAAGTAATGTTTCCCTTGATCTTTCTATTGATCTTCATTAACATAATATATTATTGGCGTAAACAATCATCATCTAAAAATGAAGAAATGGAAATTGAAATAGATGAATAATTTGTAAAACATCAAAGTATATGGAGCAATTTAGAATGAAAAAAAATATTGTAAAGGTAATAGGCATTTTAATAATTGGTGCAATTGTTGGAAGTGTTATCAGTGAATTATTTGCATTGATCTTACCGGCAGGGGTTGTCAAAGAATTCTTTCTTGCAAGTATTCCAATCGGAATTGAAGACCCATTCTCTATACATTTACATTTTATTGATTTTTCATTTTCTTTAATGTTAAGGATCAATGTTGTTGGTTTAATCGGAATGGCATTTGGTTATTACCTATTAAAATTTACTCGCTAGAAAGATATTGTGAGCATGCCAGTATTTGTGGAAAATAATACTCAAATAGAAATCTTTCTCACCAATTATAACAAGAATAAACATCTCAATATATTTACAACAATTAATGAAAATTAATTAAATGAACATTACAATTATCAAAAAAATAATTTTAAGACAAAACAAATTGAAAAAAATATTTTCATCTAAATTTATATTCAAATTAATTATTTTATTATTGATATTTATAAATTTTAACAATTCACAGAATATTTCAACTCCAAAAAGTATATGGAAAACTTCAGCAGCAGTTAGAGATATTAACAATTTTGCTATAAGTTTTAAATTATACAAAACTACTTATCGTCCGGATAATGAGGAAATATTCGTATCCGAAAACAATTTATTCAAATTACATTTTGACAATAGTGGTAATGATTCAGTCGCTCAAGTATATACTTTAAATGCTTCAATTCCAGATTATATTATTCGCGCCAGCCAATATTTAGAAGCATCTTATTTTTACTTAAAAGACACTTTGGATTTTTTGGCTCCTCCAATAGACGATCCAAGTGATCCGCAAATTGATGTTTATTTTTCAAATCTTGGGAACGGAAATTATGGAGGAACAATACCTGAAGACAAGGTTACATCCACTGCAAGATCAGACGATTATACCGCATATATGGAAATTGATAATGACTTGATTGGTGATTCATATTATACACAAGACACATCTGCATTGAAGGTAACCTGTGCTCACGAGTTGTTTCATGTATTCCAAGTTGGCTATAATTTCTTTTATACCGATGTGTGGTATTTAGAAGCATCTGCTGTCTGGTTTGAAGATAAAATGTTTCCGGAAGTAAATGATTATATTCAATATACTGATGATTTTAAAGACAATTGGGGTGGACAAATTGATCGATATGGAAATCCGGATTTTTACCAACTCTGTAGCTGGAATATTTATTTAGATGAAAAATATAAAGAAAACGCACATAATCCAATAATGAAAATTTGGGAAAATATTTTAGAAGAAAATGCTATGGCTGCCCTAACAACATTTTTAACTTCCAATGAATCCAATTGGGAAAATGCTCTTTCGGAATGGGGCGTTTCTCATATTTATTGCGGTGAAGAGTATTTTCCAGATCAGTCACTTTTTCCCGATGCTGAAATTATTCCTTCTCTGAAATTTTCAAGTCATACAAATAATTATTTTTATTATAATAATGATCAACCGATGAATATTCAAATTGTAAATGGAAAATATTCAAATACATTTTATAAAATTGCAGATATAAATATACCACAAATAAATATTCATTTTGAATCCGATAACTCTTGTCAAATTTCTGCTGTATTATTTGATGGAAATATTACAAACACATATAACATATCGTCAAATTCAATAAATATACCAATCACTTCGTCATCGGCAGATCTTTTTTTATCAATCGGTAGTCAAGACAGTGTAATAGGTAACTTAATTATTGAAAAATATTTTACAGAGCTTACATCAATTTATCCAAATCCGGTTTCTTTAAATCAAAATATTACATTGGAATATTTCATTCAAAATTCTTACAATTCAGGTAAAATAAATTTCTTCAATATACTCGGTCAAAAAACAAATTCCATCCAATTAAATAATACAGATCTTGCAGAAGGAAAACACAAAATTACAATTTCTCCTCAAAGTATTAGCAAATCAAATACACCAAGTGGTATTTACTTTTTACAATTAGAATTCCCTGATAAAACATTCATTAAAAAATTCACATTTATAAAATAGACGAAAAATGCATTTATAATGAAATATTATACAATAAAAAAAAACAATCATTTAAATTTATGGAAAAAGGTAGCAAATTTATCGGGAATGCTTTTCATGTGAAAAATATCGACAAAATTGAAGAGCTATTAAATGACATAAGAAAAAAACATCATTCAGCAAATCACAATTGTTATTCATATCGACTTGGAATAAAAAGCAATGAAAAATTTCGTCTAAATGATGACGGAGAACCAAGTGGGTCTGCCGGTAAACCGATTTACAATGAATTTTTAAAACATAATATTTCTGATATTTTACTGATAGTTACAAGGTATTTCGGAGGTAAAAAATTAGGAATTGGCGGACTAATAAAAGCTTACGGTTATTGTGCTGAAAACACGCTTGCACTCTGTAAAAAAAAGGCAGTAATTTTCGGACAAAAAATACATTTTGAATGTTCATATACCGAGCATCCATTACTGCTTAAAGAATTTAACAAAATAAAGATAATAAAATTAGATCAAGATTTTAAAAAGAATATTTCAATAATTCTTGAAGTTAATTTCGGAGATGAAGAAAAAATAATTGAGAATGTTAAAAATGCCACGAGTGGAAAGGTTTATGGAAAATGTGAGAAGTGAATTTGAGATTTTGGGACTTTGGGAATTGATAGACGTTACGGGTTGCGAGTTAGAAAGCAGAAAGCAGTAAGTAGTAAGTAGTAAAAGAGGAAAGAAAAAAAAAGAAAGAAAAAAATTAATTAATTACCTAGAATATTGAATAATTAATAATATAAAATTTCTATATTTTTTTTCTCAGTGTCCTTTGTGATTTAATTTGTATTCATTGTGGTTTTATTTTTTATTGTAATAAACATTTCCAAATCAATTTCTACAAACTTTTCCTTTATTATATTCAAAAATTATTCTTAATTTATATGTATGAATAAAGAAACACTATTTTCAAAACATTCAAATAATCTTCCGCCATTAGCAAATAGGATGAGACCAAATTCTATAGAAAATTTTGTTGGGCAGGAACATATCATTGGTGAAGATCAAATCATCAACCAAATGATAAAGTCACAAAAATTGTTTTCTATAATATTTTGGGGACCACCCGGCAGTGGAAAAACTACACTTGCTCGTATAATTACAAAATCTACAAAATCGGAATTTTACGAAATCAGTGCAGTTACTGCTTCAGTGAAAGACGTAAGAAAAATCATTAAATTGGGCGAAAATAATTTATCTATCGGAAATAAAACTATATTATTTATTGACGAAATCCATCGGTTCAGTAAAAATCAACAGGACGCATTATTGCACGCTGTTGAAGATGGAACTATTATACTGATCGGTGCGACAACTGAGAATCCATCTTTTGAAGTTATTTCTCCCCTTCTCTCCCGCTGTCGTGTATTAAAAATAAACCCAATTTCAAATAGTAATCTAAAACAATTATTGACTAAAACATTTTCAGAAGATATACTTATCTCAAAATATAAAATTAAAATTGATGAAAAAGATATTGATTATTTAATAAATTCGGCTGGCGGAGATGCACGAAAAATGTATAATACTTTTGAAATTGCGTTCAATATTTCTTCTGCAAATATATCAAAAAATAAAACAATTACTATTGAAAGAAAAATCATAAATACTGCTCTACAAAATAAAACATTATTATATGATAAAGATGGCGATTATCATTATGACACGATTTCTGCTTTTATAAAAAGTGTCAGAGGCAGTGATCCCGATGCTGCAATCTATTGGTTAGCTGTAATGTTGGAAGGCGGTGAAGATCCGATTTTCATTGCGAGAAGATTGATCATTTTATCTTCAGAAGATATTGGAAATGCAGATCCACAAGCATTGGTCATAGCAACAAATGGATTCCAAGCAGTAAAATTTATCGGAATGCCGGAAGCTGCAATTGTGCTTGCTCAAGTTACCACTTTTCTCTCTACTGCACCAAAAAGTAACGCTTCTTATGTTGCCGTAAAAACCGCCCAACAATTCGTAAAAGAATCCGGTAGTCAGACAGTTCCTCTACATTTAAGGAATGCTCCAACAAAATTAATGAAAGAACAAAATTATGGAGTTGGTTACAAATATCCGCACTCTTATCATGGATTTACAGAACAAGAATACTTCCCAAAGAACAAGCCAAAACAGACGCTTTATTTACCAAAAAATATCGGTTATGAAAAATATATTAAAGAACGATTGAGTAAATTATGGCCATCAAGATATGATTAGCAACGAACAATAACTAACGAAGTTTAAAGCAAGCAAATATACAAATGTTAAATCAATATGACATAGTTATTATCGGTGCCGGACCGGCCGGCTTAATGACTGCCATTGAAAGTTTTCGACCGAATAAAAATATTATAATTCTGGAAAAGAAATACAAACCGGCATTGAAATTGAGAATCTCCGGAAAAGGACGATGCAATATTACTAATGACGCAAATTTTGACGAATTTATTTCTCACTTTGGGCAAAACGGAAGGTTTTTGAAATATGCATTTTCTGAATTTTTCAATACCGATTTGTTAAAATATTTTAATAATTTAGGCGTCAATTTCAAACTCGAACGCGGTAATAGATATTTTCCAAAAAGCGATGACGCCAATGAAATTGTAAATGCGCTTATAAAAAAAATTAATTCTCTCGGAATAAAAGTTGAGACAGATTCAGAAGTAAAAGAAATTAAGAAAGATAACAATGATAATTTCATTTTAACAATAAAAAATAAAGATAAACAATCTACAATAAATACAAATAATGTTGTAATTGCTACCGGTGGAAAATCATATCCAAGCACAGGTTCTGACGGAAGCGGATATAAGTTAGCCATTCAACTTGGTCACAAAATCACTCCAATAATTCCGGCTCTTGTTCCAATAGAAACCAAAGGCAACACTGCTCAAAAATTGCAGGGACTAACTTTAAAAAATGCAAATGTGGAAGTCCGCTGTAAAAATAAAAAAATCGACGAAGAGTTTGGAGAAATGATCTTTACCGATTTCGGTGTCTCCGGTCCAATAATACTTTCGCTAAGCAAAACGATCGTAAAGTTGCTTACCAAAGGTAAAAAAGTAAGTATTGTAATTGATTTAAAACCGGCTTTGGATCATCAAACTCTCGATAAAAGATTATTACGAGAAATTGACCAAAATAGTAAAAAAATTTTCAAAAGTTTATTAAAATCACTATTGCCAAGTTCTTTAATTCCTGTATTCATCAAACTTTTAAAAATCCCTCAAAATAAACAGTTGAGTCAAATAAATTCAGACGAACGAAAAAAATTGAGAATGTTATTGAAAGAATTTTCATTTGAAGTAAAGGACTTTAAATTATTTGATAAGGCAATAATAACTTCCGGTGGAATTAATGTAAGAGAAATTAATTCGCAAACCATGGAATCAAAAATCGTAAAAAATCTATTTTTCGCCGGTGAAATTATTGATATTGATGCAGATACAGGTGGTTATAATTTACAAGCTGCCTTCTCAACAGGATGGGTTGCAGGACAGTATTTGAAAAATATATCTAACTAACAACAAGCAAGACAATAAAGACAAAAAGCTCCGAAGGAGTGACATTATTGAAATGAAAATTCCCGAAGTTTTCTAGAGACGAAATCAATTTTGGAGGCAGAGGTTGAGGCAAAGGTTGAGATTGAGGTTGAGATTGAAGTTGAAGTTAAGGTTAAGATTGAGGCAAAATATGGCAATTCACTTCCGCTTTCCCTTTCTCCTTTTCTCCCTTTTCAGTGTTGTTTTTTTTCGAGATGTTCAACTCTACCGATTTCATCGATAGTTATTTAAATTAATCTGCTTCGCAGATTTCACGATACCAATTTTAGAGGTAGAGACAATGCATTGCATTATCTAAAAGAGAGCATATTCCTTTATTGACTTTTTTAAAAAAATAATTATTGATTTTACTATATATTTTAACTAATTTTAGTTAGTTGAAATTTAAAAAAAGGAAAAGTAATTATGCAAAGAAAATTGATTTTTGGATATTCCAAAGAAGGCAAAATGGGAACAACTCTACCGAAGTGTGATGTTCCTCAAAAGACAATTACTGATTTAATTCCTCAAAATTTGCTAAGAGAAATCCCTAACAATTTGCCACAGGTGAGTGAACCGGAAGTAGTAAGACATTATACAAATTTATCGACATTAAATCATCATGTTGACAAGGATTTTTATCCACTTGGTTCTTGTACGATGAAATACAATCCAAAGATCAATGAAGCAATTGCCGGCAATAGCCAATTTACCGAAATTCATCCTGCTCAATTATCAGATACAACTCAAGGTTCTTTAAAAATATTGTATGAAGTTGAAAAATATTTATGTGCAATTACAGGCATGAATGCTTTTACACTCCACCCTGCAGCAGGTGCACATGGTGAACTTACAGGCGTAATGATAATTCATAAATATCACAAATCAAAAGGTAACAAGAAGAAATATATATTAATTCCGGATTCTGCTCATGGTACAAATCCTGCTTCTGTAATGCTCGGTGGATTTAAACCAATAAAAATAAAATCTACTGAAGAAGGACTTGTTGACATTGAAGATCTGAAATCAAAATTAAATGACGAAGTTGCCGGCTTTATGTTAACGAATCCAAATACGCTCGGAATTTTTGAAGAAAATGTTTTAGAAATCAGTAAACTTATTCATAGTGTTGACGGATTAATGTATATGGACGGTGCGAATATGAATGCACTTTTAGGAATTGTAAAAACAATAAATATGGGTTTTGATATTACTCATTTGAATTTACATAAAACATTTTCAACTCCACACGGCGGCGGCGGACCAGGTGGTGGACCAATTGGAGTAATTGAAAGATTAAAGAAATTTTTACCTGTGCCAATCGTGGTCAAAGAAAATGATGATTACAAACTTGAATACAATTTACCTGATTCAATAGGAAAAATTCACTCTTACTTTGGAAATTTCAATGTTATTCTAAAAACTTATGTATATTTAAGAATGCTCGGCGAAAACGGTTTAAAAAATGTTTCCAAAAATGCAATTATTAATGCAAACTATTTACGAGAATGCTTGAAAGATAAATTTCAAATTGCATCTCCAAGAATCCCAATGCATGAATGCGTATTCTCCGGAGATAAACAAAAAGAAAAAGGTGCGAAAACATTAGATATTGCAAAAAGATTGTTGGATTATGGGATGCATGCACCTACAATTTATTTTCCATTGATAGTTTCCGAAGCATTGATGATCGAACCAACTGAAACGGAAAGTAAAGAGACACTTGATAGATTCATTGAGATAATGTTAAAAATAGATAAAGAGATAGAAGACAATATTGACGATGTAAAAAATGCGCCACAGAGCACACCAAATTCTCGACTTGATGAAGCTACTGCAAGTAGAAATTTAGATGTGAATTACTTTTTGAAAAACTCCTAATTTCATTCTGCTTTGCACTAGGAAGTCAATTTTTTTACCTGAATTTTTTATCTGTGTTAATCTGCTAAATCCG
>JAUVLI010000055.1 GCA_030600775.1 Fidelibacterota bacterium
GATCTCTCTCTTGATAATCCATGAAATGCACCAACTACCTTCAATGTTGATTGAGTTACCGGTTCTTCAAAATTTCCACCTGCTGGACTCACAGTTCCACCAATTGTCATACTACCATATTCTCCATTGTTCAATTCAACATAACCGGCTCGTTCATAAAATTCGGCAATCCTTGATTCCAAATAAGCAGGGAATGCCTCTTCGCCTGGAATTTCTTCCAATCTCCCGGATATCTCTCTCATAGCTTGTGCCCAGCGTGAAGTAGAATCAGCCAATACTAAAACATTTAATCCCATTTGACGATAATATTCACCAATAGTTGTAGCTGTATAAACCGATGCTTCTCTCGATGCAACAGGCATAGAACTCGTATTAGCAATAATTATTGTCCGCTCCATTAATGATTTCCCAGTTTTAGGATCTTCCAATTTAGGAAATTCTCTCAGTGTTTCAACAATTTCTCCAGCTCGTTCACCACAGGCAGCGATAATTACGATATCTACATCGGCATATCTACTCGTTAATTGCTGTAACACAGTTTTCCCAGCTCCAAATGGACCAGGAATACAGTAAGTTCCCCCTTTACAAACAGGGAAAAAAGTATCAATAATTCTGACTTTTGTAATTAATGGTTCTTTTGGAACATATTTTTCATTATAGGCATCTATTGGAATTTTTACAGGCCATTTTATAAACATTTTTATATCAATTTTATTATTATCAGAATCTTTTAACACAGCAATTATATCAGATACTTTATATTTACCCTTTTCTTTTATTGATTCAACTGTATATTCATCGTTCAAATCAAAAGGCACCATTATTTTGTGATCATAAATCCCCTCAGGGACTTTACCTAAAAAACTTCCCTTATATACAACATCTCCCTTTTTAGCTATTGGAGTGAATTCCCATTTTTTATCAAAATCTATTGCATCTAAATTTACGCCACGCGGTAGAAAAAAGCCATATTTTTCCGCTAATGCCGGTAATGGATTCTGTAAACCATCGTAGATCTGTCCAAGAATACCCGGACCTAACTCTACCGATAGCATTTCCTGATTAAAATCAACCTTATCACCAACTTTTAATCCTTTCGTGCTTTCAAATACCTGCATAAAAGCAACATTACCTTTAATTTTTATTACCTCTGATTTCAAGTTTTCTTTACCTTTAATTACATAACCAACTTCATTCTGGATAATTCTACCATCGAATTCAACATTTATCATATTTCCATTTATACCTTTTATAATACCAGTCACTTTTTTATCCATAATTACCTCAACATTCTTTTATTTTTCTTTAACATTCTGTTCTTTTTTAGGATCATTTTTACTAATTGTGATCAATTCTTCAAATTTTTCTTTACCCTGTTCTTTATTAAACAAACTTAATCTATCAAGAATTTGTAATTGTAAATAGTATAATACTAAGAATTGTAAATCAGAATAATGTTCAAATTTCATTTTTACAATAAAATTCCATCTCAATTGTAAAAACATCACTTCAATTTGTAATGGGGTTTTCTCCTTTAAAATAGATGAAGAGAACATTTTAGATGTAAATTGAGAATCTTCTGATCTCGCTTTCCTATATTTACTAATTTCAGTTCGTAAACTATTTTCAAAATCAAGCCACTTTTTCAAAAAAGATAATTTTTCATTTTGAATTTTATAATTATCCAATTTTAACTCTACAATTACATCAATATCTTTTTTACTTAACCATTTTTTAGCTTCTTCCAAAAAATATTGCTTTGATAAAAAGCTACCTTGTTTGAAAGATAATGATGGCAATTGGGATGCAAAATAATAATATTTATCCATATCTTTACTTCATTAAATTTTTATTATTTTTCACTTAATATCTTATTTAACTTTGGATTGAGATATAATTTCAATGTATCAAGAATGCTCTCATCTGTAAAATCATAATGCATATCTTCACCTTTGATACCGATTCTAAAACCGTGAGAAATCTTTTTATCCAATTTTATCTCAATTGAATTTTCTAATTCATTTCTAACTTGTTCCGTAACCATTTTTTGTAATTTATCAACATCAATTCCATTAACGACAACATCGAGATCTTTACCTTCCGACCAATTTTTCGCAATCTCAAAAATAATATTTTTTATTAAATCTTCATCAAATGAATTAGAAATTTTCTTATTTAATGCATTATTAAACAACTTTTTAATTTCGTCCCTTACCGAAATAATTGTATCACGAGCGGCTTGTTTAATAGAATTATTTGCATTTGATCTGTATGAGTCGATTTCTTTTTTAGAATTTTCTTCCTGTATTTTTATCTCTTTTTGAGCAGATTCTAATTCATTTTTTGCTTTGTGCTGAGCATCTTTAATGACCTTATCTGCTTCTTTTTGAGCAGAGCCGACACCTTCATTTTTAATTTTTTCAATCAATTTCTCTAATTTTACTTCCATATTATTCTCCAAAATTATTCACTTATTACTGACCATTCGAACAATCATTTATTAGTTTGATTTTTAACAATATTAGAATTATCCTGATCATTTATTTCACATTTCCCAAATAATTTAGCACCTTCTTCAACAATTAGTTTTCGCGAAATTAGATCCCCTGTAAGAATACTTTTTGGCCCTAATTCAACTTTTTGTTTTGCATTTACCCCTTGAGTGATCTCTCCATTTAAATAAACTTCTTTTGACTTAACATTACCTTTTATTTTTCCACCAGGAGAAATTCTTACTGCATCACCAGCAACTATATCTCCATTGACAATACCAGAGATCATTATGCTTCCTTTAACTTTAATAGCACCTTGAATTACAGTATCTTCACCTATGATTGTATAAGTTGGTTTCTCTTTCATTTTTACCTCACTATTATTTTTTTTATTGTCTTAATCATTTTTCCCATATTCGGCTATAAATTTTCTTGGATCTTTTGTCTTCGTATTTTCCCATATTTCGAAATGTAAATGCGGACCAGTACTATGTCCTGAATCACCCAACAATGCAATTAATTGTCCTCTATTAACAATTTGTCTCTCTTTAACAATATTTTTACTATTATGTCCATAAACGGTTACATATTTATTATCGTGAACAATAATTATTACATTACCTAAATTATTAGTCCAACCCGAAAAGACTACTAGTCCACTGGCTGCAGCAACAATAGGCGTACCAATTGCTCCGGAAATATCAATTCCATTATGAACATTTCCACCATAAAGAACATCTTCTTCAAACTCTTGGGTTATTATTCCATTAACCGGAGCTCTTGTAGGAATATTATCTAAAGAGATAATTTTATTTTCCACATTACTTACTTCATTACTACTTTTATTTTCCAACAATGAATCAATATTTATATTTTCTGACTCAGATATTCCCAGCAATTCACGAACATATTCATTCATAGCTTTCATTTTATCAAAATTTTTCAATATTTCATTATATGTTTCATTTTCCTTTTCATATTTGGAAATGTCTTTTTTTAAATCCTGATATTTAATAACCTTTGGAATAAAAATAAAATAAGAAACAACTATTGCAACAATAACAATTGCTAATAAACTCAATAAAGATATAAATGTTTTCTTGCTAAAATCAACCATTTTATTGGTAGTTTTATCTGACGATATCAAATAGAATGTATATCTTATATCCTTCATTTTATTCCCTTATATTTTCCCAATATTCTCAAATAATTTTATTACTCTATCTAAATCATCTGGTGAATAATAATAAATCTCAATTTTTCCCTCTTCATTTTGTTCTTTTATTTTTACTCTTGTTCCAAATTTAACCTTTAAATAATTCTCTATTTTTATTAAATGATAATTCATATCTTCCTTTTTTCTTTTATATGATTTATCTTTTTTGGGAGAATTTATTTTTTTTACTAATTCCTCAGTTGCCCTAACGCTAAGTTCATCATTAATTATTTTTTGCCATAAGTTGAGCATTTTCTTTTTATTCTCTATAGCTAATAATGTACGAGCATGTCCGGAAGTGATCTTTTGTAAACTTACACTATTTTGAATTTCTTGAGGTAATTTTAATAATCGCAAACTATTAGTAATTGTCGAACGTTTTTTCCCAACTTTTTTTGCAACAATATCTTGCTTTACCCTATATTTATTAATCAAAAGAGAATATCCTAGCGCCTCATCAATTGGATTTAGATCTTCTCTTTGAATATTCTCCACTAAGGCTATTTCCATTAAATCTTCATCAGAATCAACTTTAATTATGTATGCGGGAATAGTAGATAAATGCAATTTATTCGACGCTCGGTAACGTCTCTCACCAGCAATTAATTGATAACGATCTTCTTTTAAACAAACGGTAATCGGCTGTATAATTCCTTTTTCTTTAATAGAATCAGTTAATTCATTCATTTCTTCCTCATCAAATGCTTTTCTTGGTTGGTAAGGATTAAGATCAATCATATCTAATTTAATTTCTTTAATATCTGAATTTGCCGGTTCTTCTCCAGCATCAGGAATTAATGCATTTAATCCTCTACCTAATTTTTTATTTGCCATTTTTTAAAAATTCCTTTGCTAATTTCATATAATTTTGGGATCCGGATGAATTAATATCAAAAGTGATGATTGGCTTTCCATAACTCGGGGCTTCTCCTAATCTTACATTTCGGTCAATAACCGTTTTGTATACCTTATCACCAAAATATTGCACAACTTCTTCTTTTACCAACTTACTTAAATTCAATCTTGAATCATACATTGTTAAAACAATGCCCTCAATATCCAATTTTTTATTAATGCTTTTTTGTATCAACCTAATTGTATTCAGTAATTGTGTTAACCCCTCTAATGCAAAATATTCACATTGTATCGGTATTAATGCTGTATCAGCACAAGCAAAACCATTAATTGTCAATACATTTAATGAAGGTGGACAATCGATAAAGATGTAATCATAATCCTTTTCTATTGGTTTTACAGCAGATTTTAACTTCGTCTCTCTTGCAATCATATTAACCAATTCTATTTCTGCTCCTACTAAACGAGGATGAGCTGGAACAACATCCAGATAATGTAACGATGTCTTACTAATTACCTTTTTAATGTCAAGATCTTCTATAAGAACTTCATATATTGTGTTTTTCCCCTTATTAACATCAATTCCTAAACCTGATGAAGCATTAGCTTGTGGGTCAATATCTATGACCAAAACCTTATATTCCATAGCAGAAATTGATGCTGCCAAATTAATAGCAGTTGTGGTTTTACCTACTCCACCCTTTTGATTTGCTATTACTATTTTCTTTGTCATAATCTCCCATTCATATAACCCACAATTTTATCTATTTTTTCTATTAAAATCAATGATAAAATTATAATTATTTTGTGCAATGGAAAAAGAAGGTTAGAGTTTTGTATTTTACCTACACGCCGTTTCACTTGACAGGTGGGAGTTTTAGAAATTAAGTGAGCTTCTCTTTATTTCTAAAATCATAGTCCCTTATTCTTCTTTCTCACTTTCTCCATATTAAAATAAAGCTCCTATTTTACAATTAGGAGCTTTTTTGTGGCCCGGGCCGGAATTGAACCAGCGACACAGGGATTTTCAGTCCCCTGCTCTACCGACTGAGCTACCAGGCCACATAGTTTATTAGTTTACAAAAAACATATACAAATAACAAGAATATTATCTTTGTTTTAACTCTTTCACTTTTGTAGCTTTTTTACCTTTTAATTTTCTTATGTAATATAATTTAGATCTTTTTACATTTCCCGAAGAGTTCTTTATTATACTTATTATTTTCGGAGAATGAACTGGAAATATTCTTTCAACACCAATGCCATGGGATATTTTTCTTACCATAAATGTTGAATTAAGACCTGAACCTTTTCTTGCAATACATATTCCTTTAAATTCTTGTGCCCTTGTTTTTTCGCCTTCCGTAATTTTAATTGTAACTGTAAGTGAATCACCAGCACGAAAATCTGGTAAATCTTTTCTTAAATAATCTTTGGTTGCATTGTATACTTTATCCATCTGTCTTTTCTCCAATCTTAGAATTTACTTTTTAATAATTTATATTTTAATATTTTTTATTTATTTATCTTTTAGTTTTAAATACTTTTCCCATAAATCCGGTCTAAGTATTTTTGTTTTTTCTTCTCTTTTGTTCTGACGCCAATCATCAATTTTTTTATGATTTCCACTTAATAATATATCCGGTACTTTTTTCCCTTCAAATATTTCTGGTCTTGTATACCATGGGCAATCTAATAACGGTTGTGAAAATGAATCATTTAAGGCCGATTTTATATTATTAATAACTCCTGGAATTAACCTTACTATTGAATCTATCATTGCTAATGCCGGAATTTCACCACCAGTTAACACAAAATCACCAATTGATATTTCCTCTATTTCAAAATTTTCTCTTACTCTTTGATCAATTCCTTTGTAATGCCCGCAAATAAAAATAATATGATCTTCATTCGATAAATCTTCTGCTTTTTTTTGATTAAAAACATTGCCATCAGGAGTAGGAAAAATAATTTTTTCCGTATTATTCTCAACACACCCACGAATACTATCAAATAAAGGCTGAGGAGACATTATCATTCCTTCTCCACCTCCAAAAGGATAATCATCTGTATTTTTATGCTTGTCTTTTGAATATTCTCTAATATCAATAACATTAAAAGAGACAATCTTCTTGTTGGCGGCAATTTTCAAAATACTACTCTCTAATATTGGCTTGATCATCCACGGAAATGTTGTAAGAATATCAATCTTCATCAATCAATCCAGGCAAAACATTTATAATTATTTCATTATTTGATTTATCAACTGATTTTATAAATTTATCAACCATAGGAACCATAAATTCTCTCTTATTTTTTCCAATGATCGTTAAAATTTTATAAGCAGGATATTTATCACAAAATTTAACATTCCCAAGAAATTTCCCATTATTATCAAAAACTTTGAAACCTATTAAATACTCCTCTTCTTCAACTGTTATATTCTTAAATTTTGACAATTCTTCTTCAGGTAAAAAAACATTATTTTTTCTCAACATTTCTACCTCTCGTCTCGTGTCAATATTTTTTAATTTAACATTGAAAAATTTATCATGAATATTTATTGATTCGATTTCAAATACTTCTTCAGGTGTTTCGCTCTGTCCAATAAATAAATTTTTCAAAGAACTAAAGTCGCTAAAAGTAATGTATTCGCTTTTAACTAACAAATTGCCCTTAAGACCAAATGGCTTAACAATACTACCTATGATCTTAAAGGGCATTGTTGCATTCTATTTAAACTTCTTCTCTTGGGTTATCATCAATAATATCCAAAGAGCATCGTTTTTGACCTTTTTTAGCTGATACGGCAGTTAATAAAGTACGAATCGCTTGTGCAGTTCTTCCTCTTTTGCCAATCACTTTACCTAAATCTGGTTGTTTCACTGATAGCTCATAAATAATGTTATTTTCACCATCAACTTCATTAACATTTACCTCATCAGGGTAGTCAACTAATTGCTTTGCAATGTACTCAACAAATTCTTTCATAATTACCTCTCTCCTTTTGTAATTCATTCACTTTTTTCTGTTTCATCTTTTTTTAATTTATTGGTATCTGTTTTCTCGTTGATTTCTTCTTGCTTTTTTGATTCTTTCTTATTTTCTTCTTTTTTCTTTTCAGCAGGTTTCTCTTCAGTTTTATCCTTCTTGTCGACTTCTTTTTTATCATCAACGTCTTTTTGTTTTACCGATTCTTCCTCATTTTCTTCTTTTTTCTTTTCAGCAACACTTTCTTTTGCTTCTACTTTCTTATCTTCTGTCTCTTTTTGTTCTATTGAATCTTCTTTGTCTTCTTCTTTTTTCTTTTCAACAGGTTTCTCTTCAGTTTTTAATTTCTTAAAAGCTTCTTTCTGTTTTGCTTTTTCTTTTCGTAATGTTTCCCACTTTTGTATTTCTTGATTCTTTAATTCATCATTTAAATTTGATTTTTCTAAATAATTCTTCAATAAAATTCCCTTATGAGATAACATACTTTTAACAGTATCAGATAATTGTACACCTTCATTCAACCAATATTGCACACGTTCTTCAGAAATTATTACATTATCATCTTTTTTAATTGGATCATAAGTTCCAATTTTTTCAATATAACGACCATCGCGACGTTTTCTTGAATCCATTACTACTATTCTGTAATATGGTCGATTTCGTCTTCCAGTTCGGGTAAGTCGCATAATAGTTGCCAAATTAATCCTCCTCTAAAATTGCTTTCTTAATGGAATTTGATCAAATCCTTTCTTAGAAAATCCCATCTTATTCATCTTTTTCATCATTTTTTTCATCTGCTTGAATTGGTTTAACAACCTGTTGACATCAACAACGCCTAAACCACTTCCTCTTGCTATCCTCTTTTTCCTATTTGCATCAATAATATTTGGTGCCTCTTTTTCTTTTATTGTCATAGAATTCATTATTGCTGCAATATTATCTACTCTTTTTTCATCTACTTGTACATTTTTAAATTTTGATGCTCCCGGGATCATTTCCATCAAAGACGACAATGAACCAAGTTTTCTTATCATTTTCAATTGCTTTTGAAAATCTAACAAATCAAATTCATTCTTTCTTATTTTTTTTTCTAATTTTTCCGCTTCTTTATCATCAATTGTCTTTTGTGCTTTTTCCACAAATGAAACGATATCACCCTTTCCTAAAATCCTACTGGCAAATCTTTCGGGATAAAATTTTTCCAAATCAGATATTTTTTCACCAACGGAAACGAATTTTATTGGCTTATTTGTAACTTCTCGTATAGATAATGCCGCTCCGCCTTTCGCATCACCATCAATTTTGGTGAGTACAATACCGGAAATTGGAAGCATAGAATTAAATTTATCTGCTGCATTAACTGCATCTTGCCCAATCATTCCATCAGCTACAAATAATATCTCATTCGGTTCGACTTCTTTATTGATCTTTTGTAGTTCTTTCATCATTTCTTCGTCAATATGTAATCTTCCAGCTGTATCTAAAATAACCACATCAGTTTTATCATTTCTTGAAGATTTTATAGCATTTTTACAAATTTTTACAGGATTTTTTCTGCTTTTACTATATACAGGTATTGAAATCTGTTTACCCAATTTTTCCAATTGTTCTATTGCAGCTGGACGATATACATCTGCTGCGACCATCATCGGATTTTTACCTTTATCTCTCAAATGTTTTGCTAATTTCGCCACAAATGTTGTTTTTCCAGAACCCTGTAAACCAACTATCATAATTACACTCGGAGGCAATCCATCCAATTTTAACGGAACATTTTCTTTACCAAGCAACTTGATCAATTCACTATGGAATATCTTGATTATTTGCTGTCCTGGAGAAATACTTTTAATTACCGTTACGCCCAATGCTCTCCCTTTTACTCGAGAAATAAATTCTTTAGCTACCGAAAAATTGACATCTGCTTCCAACAAAGTACGCCTCACTTCTCTCAAAGTATCGTCAATATTCTTCTCAGTTATTTTACCTTGACCACGCAAATCTTTAAATATGCCTTCAAGGTTTCCTTTTAATTGTTCTAACATCAGACCTTTTCACATCATTTTATAAAAGCAAAGTAATATACATAAATAATTTTGTTATACAAATAGTTTTTTTGCATTTTTTAATTTTACTAAACTTCCGAAGTTTATTATCAGAAATCGGGAAACCGAAGTTCCATTTCCTCCTTTGCACACTCTGTTCTTCATTGCGTCTTTGTATATCCTGTAGCTTTAGCGTATCTGAGCGTAAGATCTTCCTTACTTCAAAAATACCATCTTTTTCGTATCTGAAAATGAATTACCGATCAACAATTTATAAAAATATATTCCACTTGGATAATTATTTCCATTAAATATTATTTCATAATTTCCACTTGTTTGCATTTCGTCAACCAACACTTTCACTTTTTTCCCTAACAAATCGTAAATAATTAGTTTTACACTTTCTGATTGAGAAGAATTTATTGAATAATTTATGTTCGTTACCGGATTGAATGGATTTGGATAATTTTGTTTTAATTGAAAATTACTAATGATTTTTTCTTCATCAGTATTATTTGAAGGATCAGTTGTAACTTCAAGATTACAAGTTATACTTAATGAACTAGTATCATTAGTTTTAATTGGAATATTAGCAATATAATTACCAATCGACATATTTTCTGTATTAATTTTCAATGTTACTTGTTCTGATGAATCAGCTGCAATTGTACCAGTTCCATTTGTAAATGTTAACCAATCGTGGTCTTTTGAATCCATTCCTTTTGTTGTCATACTCGTTACATCTCCACAAGTATCACTAAAAATTGTGGTAGTTTCATCAGAAATATCTATATTATCAATAAAATACCCTTTAAGATCAGGATTATCAGTAACACAATATGCAAGATCGGATGCTAACGCAAATCGTATAACTGCACTGTCTGATTTATGGGGAATTAAATCAAATTCTACATCAACCCAACCACCACTTTCTCCAGCCCAACCAGCAATATCTGTTCCCATATTCCATCCTTCCCCAGGATGACCAAAACTCCACAAATGTTCACAATCATAAACTGGAAAAATCGGATCAATTACTTCAAAATTTTCTCCGCCGTCTGTGGAAATCCAAACATTACATCCGTCCCAGCCGTCATAAGGGGATTCCGCACCTGCTGCTTCTTCAACCGCCCAATATCCTTTAAATTTTAATTTTGGAGAATTTGTATTTGAAATATCAATTATTGGTGTTTCAAGATAATCTAACCAGTGATCATCATATCCATTTATACTTGTATCTCCACACCACCAACTTTTACCATTATGTGAATTATATGTATCAGCATGAAAATGTTTTTCAGTTGTATCATAGAATAGATTTGAGTTATATTCTATCGTTGATGAATATTCTAATTCTGTTGAATCGTTACTATTTGAATATGTAACAGTTTTTGTAGTCGAATTACCGAGAGCTAATGAAACATTTATTACATTTTTGGAAATTGTGAAAGCATCTTCAGAAATTTTATTGTTATAAACAAATTCACTATATTCACCAAAATCACATTCTCCCCATTTGATTTTAAAATATCCAGAATCGCCTGCATCTGAATTCCAATATGTTCCCCAACTATTTTTTACAATCCAACATTCCAATGAATCTATCCAACCAGTAATCAATACTGCATGTCCACCCACTTCGTCACCATAAACATGTTCATACACGCCATTTACATAAGCAGGAAAATCTGAATAAACGGTAAATGAAGCGGAAACCGGATGACGATAAACAGCATTTTTTATATTATTTACATCGGCAATATTTGAAGTAATATAACCCCAATCTGGAATAGTAACAGCATTAGTTTGCCAGTCGGCACAGCAATCGCTATAAGGAGCATCATTCCCTTGATAAGGAAAACATTCTTCATGTGCAATTCCACCTTCACTTATAATAAAATCTAATGCTTCACCAACATTATAACCGCTATTAGCATCTGCATTGGGATTGCAAGAGATCAAAAATTGTTCAGATAGATCTATCGCAGAATCAGGCATAGAATTTTCTATTTTCCACCA
>JAUVLI010000059.1 GCA_030600775.1 Fidelibacterota bacterium
TTATAGAGTAAATTTTAAAAATTCAGGAGCAGAAAAATGACAACAAATAGAAGTGAATTAGAGAAAATAACGCATAGATTATTAATTGAAATTGGTGAAGATCCAAAAAGAGAAGGATTAATAAAAACACCTAAACGAGTAGCAAAATCGTGGGAATATCTATCAAGCGGTTATAAATTATCAATAGAAGAAATTGTTGGCGATGCAATTTATTATGAAAATGCAAAAGGAATGGTTGTTGTTAGAGATATTGATTTTTTTAGTTTATGTGAACATCATTTATTGCCATTCTTCGGAGTGGCTCATGTTGGATATATTCCTAACGGAAAAATAATTGGTATTAGCAAAATACCACGCATAGTTGAAATGTTCTCAAGACGATTGCAATTACAAGAACGACTTACACAGCAAATTGCTGATTCTATTCAATCTTTACTAAATCCGATAGGTTTAGGAGTTGTTTTAGAGGGTCAACATATGTGTATGCAAATGAGAGGTGTTGAGAAAAAAAATTCTTTTACCACAACATCTTCGGTATTGGGTGAATTTCATGATGATGCCGAAACAAGAGCAGAATTTCTATCAGTGATATCCAAAAAAACCTTTTAAAAATAATATATATTATTTGCATTAGTTAATTTTTTATATTATACTATAGGACTTTGAAAAGCGGGTGCGTAGCTCAGTTGGTAGAGCAGTGCCCTTTTAAGGCATTGGCCGTAGGTTCGAATCCCACCGCGCTCACAAACTTTTAAAAATGATTTATAGCTTCCGTTTAGTATTACTATCAATAATTTGGATAATATTTGACAAATAAATTTAATTCTTAAATGAATAAATTACTTTTTGAATCATTGGCTTCGCCCAAATAAGAAGCAACTCCACCAAAATTGATTCCATCAATTAGTTCTTCTTTTTTAATGCCCATAATATCCATCGACATTTGACATACTGTCAATTTTATTCCCATTTCTTTAGCAAATTCTATCAATTGCGGTATAGATTGAATATTTTTCTTTAATAGTTAATTATTCTTTTCCATTGCCAATTCTATTGTACGTTTTTTCTCTGCTTTAGCTATAAAATAAACTGCAACAAAAATAAAAAATAATGATATCCAATCAATTATTATTGGGAACTTACCACCAAAAGCAATTGCAAATATCACAGTTGAAGTAGTTCCTGCAATTAGTGATGTTAGACGATTTACTAAACCGGCAAATGTAGCTGTACGACCTTTGAACATAAAAAGAAAAACAGAGAAAAAAGCAACTATTCCAAAAGCAGAACCAGCGATCATTGCCCAATACCACCAATCTTTTACAGGTGAAAATATTGCATTAACAAATGGTGTGATCCTGTCACCTGTAACCCCACCAACTTTTGCAAATAGAATAATTACAACCACAACTAAAAATAGAGTCAAAGTTGATGCAATTTGCTCAATAGCGAAATATGGTTTATTGTTATCTACTTTAGATTCTTTCGGTCGTGTATTTTTATAATAATTCATAATGTATATTCTGAATGCATAAGCAACAATGTACACAGAAAAAACTACCATTACAGGAAGTGATGCGAATGGACTTGCTTTTCCATCAGCACCTCCGCTAAATATTTTAATCCCTATGGCAAGCAGAGCAAAAACAACGCCAATGTTCTCCTCAATATAAACTTTCTTTTTCAGCAATCCCTTTCTAATTTGTATTTCATCAACTACTCTGCTGATGACGATCACTGAACCACGCATTAATACCATCGCAACCATTACAGAAATTCCTTTGAATGAATACATTAATGTAGTTGTAGGAATTATCACAGCAGTAAAGACACCTGATGGTAAAATATACTTCAATTCTGAAGGAACCAAATATTTACCAAAATGCACTCTTCTGATAGAATTTATTTTATACCATCTTCTAATTAATACAAATGTAGTTACGATCAATGTGCTGGAAAGAGTACTGTAAAATAAATATTCCATTCCATTTAATCCAGGTCTGCCAGCACCTTGCGATAGAAAAAACTTAACACTCAATCCCGTGATAACGTAAAAAATAAAATAACCGAAGCTGAGTTCACCTAATCTTTTTGTACTGTCTAATTTTGCTTTTGCCATTGTAATTATCCTTTATTTTTAATTTTCCATAATTTATTAAAACAATCATCCATTACCGGACTTAGTTTACTAAAATCATTTGTTACTTCCGGCATATTATTAAATACGATATAAGGAATTTTATGACCTTTAACGGAAATAAATTCGGGATCATTTCCCTTAAATTCCTCCCAATCAACTTTCTTATACATCCTTTCCAATTTCTCGTCAGGTAATCCATGTTCCAAAATAGAATCCGGTCTTTCGGGATTAAATCTTTTGCGATTTTTTCTCAATGATTCTTCGTAAGGAACATCAATATAAAGAATGGCTGCCTTTTTCAAAATATCTTCCGATAAATGTTCAAAAGCAGATTGGTAACCTCCATGTTCACTCCCGCGACTAAATTCTAAAATAGATGTAAAATTTTCACGATAATTTTCATCTCGTGTTTTTTTAGAATATTCCAAAGAAATTCTTTCTATTAATAAATCCCATTGATATTGGTATAAAAAATTTCCGCTTTCATCTGTTTGCATCCTCGGCTTTTTTAGCACCTTTTCCAGAATTGCATCATCTTCGAACCAAGTCCATAACATTGGGAAGTCGTCAATTTCCTCAAAATCGGAAATATGGAAACGATCTATTCTTTCCTTTTTGAGCGTTTTTTTAAGAAAATCAATTACTTCCGATTTTCCAGCAGCAGGTCTGCCCATTAAAATTATAATTTCGAAATGATTTTTCATTGCTTCTCCTTTTTTTACAATTCCATATAATTTGTAAGTTTATTAATTATTTTTTGAATTCTCAAATAAAATATTGTTTTTTTTAATGAAAATATATAATTGAACTGTAAAGACATATAATTCACAAAATAATTGTTGAAGGCAAAATTGAAAATTTATTAAAAAATAAATAATTATAATAATTTTATTTGCATTTAATAAAAAATAGTTTATTTTTAACTAAAATAATATGAGGGTAAAATGAATTCACCACTTTGGGACAATATTTTTAAGAATAAAAAATCCACAAAAGCATTAGAATTTGAAGCAATAAAAAATGCAAATATTTTTGATGGATTAAAAAATAAAGAGTTGAAGTTTGTACAGACAATGGTTTATTTACGAAAATTTAATAAAGGCGAATACATTTTCAAAAAAAGTAATCCGGGCAATGGAATGTATATTATTCTTAAAGGTGAAGTGCAGATCATTGACAAAAACAAAAAAGATCAAAAGCAAAATTTATTAACAACATTAGTAGATGGAGAATTTTTTGGTGAATTATCATTATTAGATGAATCACCTCGTTCTGCTTCGGCGCTTTGTTCCGATTATACAGAGACATTAGGATTCTTTAGAAGTGATCTTTTGGATATCACAAACAGAAAACCATTAATTGGTTCAAAGATAGTCCTGAATGTTGCCAGAATATTAGGAGAAAGATTACGAGTAACAAATAATAAACTTTACGAAATCCAACATAAAGATAAGTGATGATATGATGACAAAAAATCAGAAATTTATTGTAAAATTATTAGCTTATTTAGCCGGAATATTTGTATTATTTTTTCTGATCACAAAATTAACCTCGTTAATACTGATCATTGTTTTATCAATACTTTTATTTACTATGTTAGATCCTTCGGTTGATAAACTTGAACGATATAATATTCCTCGTAGTCTTTCAACTGCAATTGTAATATTATCGGTTTTTTTATTTATTGGGATTACGATCAGTGGACTTACACCGCTCATTCAAGATGCAGGAACAACAATAGTAGAAAAAATAAAAACTAATGATCCCAACGAAAATAATATTGAAAATATTATATTATCTTTTGATAAAAACATTCCCTTTTATGATTTTTCTGCAAACATGCCGGAAATATTAGAAAAATTAAATCCAATATTAACCAGTGCAAAAAGTAAATTAGCTAAAACCGCTTTAAATGTCGGGAAATCTATTATTAATCTTGCAGCAAATCTTTTTGTTATTATTTTTATCACTTTTTTCTTTCTTAAAGATGAAAGACAATTAAAAAAAGGATTGATTAATCTAATACCAAATAAATATTTTGAATTATCTTTAAGTTTAATGTATAAAATTCAAAAACAATTAGCTTCATATTTAAAGGGACAATTTTTAGCAGCTACAAGTGTTGGCGTTTTATCAACATTGGGATTATTTATTTTGAATACCTTCTTTGATGCAAATATCCCTTATTTTGTTCTGATTGGAGTTTTAGCCGGTTTAGCAAATTTAATTCCTTATGTTGGGCCTGCTGTTGGAATTGTTTTCGCTATTACCCCAGTAATATTTATGGGTTCGGAAAATATGTTGTTTATTATCATATTAATTATTATTACATTCTCTATTGTCCAAATGATTGATAATGTTCTCGTAAGTCCAATTGTTGTCGGAAAAAGTGTCGATATGCACCCTTTGGCAGTATTTATCGTATTGATCATAGGTGGTAGTTTATTGGGTATGGCTGGAATGTTATTTGCAGTTCCTACCGCCGGAATTATAAAAGTAACTATATCAGAAATCATTACAAACGCTTCAAAATACAAAGATTGATTTTTCTTATATAAAAGATAATTTTCACAATAATTAAATATTGCACAAATTTTTAAAAACAAAATAAGTTTTCATTTTTATATAAATTTTCACAGGAATTATTTAGAAAAAAGCTCTGGAGGAGGGATTTGAACCCACGACCTAGTGGTTAACAGCCACCCGCTCTGCCGCTGAGCTACTCCAGATATTCAAAAATCGTGAAAATATAAATAATTATTTATGTTAAAGCAAGTATTTTCCCAAAATAAAAATTCACATTTATCTATTACTCATTGCTCAATTTATCTTTAAAATGCTTTAATGACTTTTCTAATAATGAAAAACCTTTATATGCTTGACCCAAGTAATAATTATTTGCTATTTTTCCTAATTTTTCATCTTTTGGAATTTCTATACCGTAGGAATAAATCATATCTTGATCATTTAAAATTTCATTTAATTTTTCTTTTGCCGCTTTATGTTCCGGATCCAATTTTATGACATTTTTAAAATATTTTAAGGCATTTTTTATATCTGCAACACCTAAATAAGCCAACCCTAAGTGATAATTAACTGAAACAACTTCAGGAGATTCATTATGAATTTTCAAAAAGCAATCTATGGCTTTTTTATATTTGCCTACCGCCTTATATGTAATGGCCAAATGATAACAACCTAACGAATTTCCTTCATTGAATGATCTCAATTGCTGAAATGCTTCAATACTTTTATTCATTTTACCTATATGATAATAGGACAAACCCAACCAATAATAAGCCATATCAATTTTACTATTACTTTCAATAACCATATTCAATACTTCAACTGCTTTACTAAAATTGGTAGCTCTATAATATGCAATTCCCAATCTATATAACGCCAAAATATGATTTGGTGCCTGTTCAACCAATTTTTTGTAATAATTAATTGATTTATTTATTTTACCAAGAATATAATAAATATCACCGAGATTAAATTTAGCATTTATATTTTTTGAATCTTCTTCCAATATTTTATTGTATTCTTCAGCCGCCGCTTCCAATTTACCTTGTGTCTTTAATTTATTAGCATGCTTTAATACTTCTTCCATATCGATCATTTTTTTATTCCTTTTTACAATATTTTAATATTATTTAACTTGTTTGATAGCATATTCTAATGCGTCTTGCAATAATTCTTGCGGTGGTTCTTTTATAAAATCATTATCCATCAATGTTTTTGTCATTGAACGGGAATAGTCAATACCTTCACTAGCTCTTTTAAATGCTTCATCCTTGGTTAATTTAACCCGAGCAACCCCATCCTTTATTGCTTGCATTGCTACATCTGCTGCCTCTTGTGCAAACACACCGACCTCGTCCATTTTAGGAACAATATTTTCAGGATCAATTCTTCTTTTTTCGGCATACTTTGCTAATGACTTTGCAGCTGCAATTGCCATATTATCCGTAACTTTTTTTGCTCGAACCATTAATGCACCTTTTAAAATTCCCGGAAATCCAAGTGAATTATTTACTTGATTGGGAAAATCTCCACGACCTGTCGCAACAATAAAAGCACCGGCTTCTTTTGCAGCATAAGGATAAATTTCAGGAACCGGATTAGCACATGTAAAAACAATAGATTTATCAGCCATTGAACTTATCCATTCCGGTTTAACTGTATCTGGTCCCGGCTTGGAAAGTGCTATTAGTACATCTGCTCCTTTCATTGCCTCACTAAAATCTGTAATTCCTTTTGGATTTGTTTTTTTACAAAGTTCCCATTGATGATAATATCTTTTATCTTGCTCAAAATCTTTTCTATTTTTGGTTAAAGCACCATTAATATCGAACATGATCATATTTTTAGGATTGACTCCAGCTGCAATATTGACTCGAGCAATAGTAGAATTTGAGGCACCTGCTCCCAAATGAACAATTTTAACATCTTCAATTTTTTTGTTAGCAAGTTTTAATGAATTGATCAAACCGGCTAAGGTTACACAAGCAGTTCCTTGAGCGTCATCATGCCAAACAGGAATATCACATTCATCGCGTAATGTATCCAAAACTTTAAAACAATTCGGTTGAGAAATATCCTCTAAATTTATTGCTCCAAAACTGTGCTGAACCATTTTTACAAAATCAATTATTTTATCAGGATCTTTTTCACCTTTTTCATTTGTGCTATCAATACATAATGGAACGGCATCAACACCACCAAGATATTTCATCAAAAATGCTTTGCCTTCCATTACTCCTAAACCACCCGGAGGAGTACAATCTCCATCACCTAACACTCTTGTTGAATCACTTACAACACCAACAAGATTTCCTCTATTTGACAATTCAAATGATCTATTATTGTTATCACGAATTGTCGTAGATATCTTTGAAACTCCCGGTGTGTACCAAACATTAAACCAATTAAATCCAAAAACACCAGCTTTAGGTGCAGTTTGAATTTTTCCACCATAAAACTTATGAGTTGATTCAGATAATTTTTTTAGAAAAACTGTTTTTGCATTAGCGATTTGTTCTTCAGTAAAATCATCTGGAAACACTTTATTAAGATTGTCTAATTGTAAATTGATTTTTTTCATTTTTTCCTCCAAAATTTTTAATTTTGTTATTTTTTAAAAAGTACCTTCCCTATTATCATTATATTTTTTCAAATCCAGTAACATTAAATAAATTTCTCATTATTTCGATGTTTCTTTTACAAATTTTACAACTAAATATTATTAATTTTTCATTGGTATATTTTTCTAAAATATTCCTCCACCCATTTTATTTTACTTAATTTAATATAACTATTTTATTTTAAATTTCCACACAAAATAGTATTATTCTTATTTTATTAAATTTTAATATTTATTTTTTCATCTTTTCCGTAAGGAATTTTTATCTGCATTTATTTTGTTCTTTTTTAACTAAATTCCCACATTTACTTCACTTGTTTCAATATCCAATTTGAGATTTTTTCTAAAGCTATTGGCGAAAATGTTTGTTCAATTGTTGCATATTTACTTGGCAAGCCTGTTTCACATTCTTGAAATAAATGATTTAAGTTTGGCAATTCTTTTGTGGTAACGTTTTTATTTCCACCTTTCCCTAAGGCTTTTTTAATTGCATCTAAATTTACTTTTGGAGAAACTTGCAAATCCTTCGTTCCATTGATAGCTAATACCGGATATTTTACTTTTTCTATAATGACACATAACGGTTAGTATAAGAAAAGTAACCGACTGCGGGGCAATTCACTTTCAATTTACCGTATATTTTATTTATTTCTATCATCCTGATTTTTAGCACTATCCGCCAAATGCCCTATATTTTTTGTTGTGTGTAGTTTTTTTGTTCTTTATATGCTTTTTGTATTTCGTGTTTTAATTCACTATAAACTTTAGGTTCCGCCAATTTTTTCAATGAATTTATTGTAATTGAACTTTGACTTCTTTCATAGTTGTCAAGACGAAATGTCGGCAATACATAAAAGTCCCATTGTTCCATTTTCAAAGGGTCTATTGTTCTTTGGTCTTTGTGTTTTAAATGGCAAAAAACATACAAATCAGCGTGTCGTTTAGGTTCTCCACGTTGTATATTTGTTTCTGCGTCCCAATATCTTGCAGGCTTTATTGAAAAAGAAATTGAAGAAAATTGCCTTTGATTCCAACTTTGAATGTAAGCGGCAGATTTAACTTCAATTTTTATTCCGTCATTTGCTGTCAAGTCAAAAGCGCCCCACTCATCTCTTAAGTTTTTTGGGTCAAATCCAACTGCTGTTCCGATAATAAATTCCGCAAATCGTCCGCGGGTAGCATTACTTAAAATGTCGGAAACACTCCAACGCCAAAAGTCCAACAAGTTGTAATCAGTTTTCTTTCCGTTTTCGGTTAAGAATTCATTTCCCGTTTTTGATTCTGCTTTTATTTTTTTGAGTTCGTTCATTTAAATGTACCACAACGGTTTGAATATGGGGCGTTGGGCATTTTAAAACACCTCACTTTCAATTTACTATACCGTTTATTTAATGTTAATTTGCTTATATTTACCACTTTCTGCCCAATTTTTTATATTGCGTGTTACAGGGCGTTTTTTATATTTTCAAGTCAATTTTATGCTGTATTCCATTTAGTTTAAATTCAATCTGCTCTTTTGTATGTTGAATTATTATTCGGTTCCCATAGTCAAATTCCTTATGATGATTAGGACAAAGAATCAAAATATTATCTGGTGTTTCACGTCCCTTTTTATGTTTTGGTTTTATGTGTGCGGCTTCAATATAAAATTCGCCATTTTTCTTGATAATTTTAGTTCCACATATTTGACACTTAAAATCTCTTATAATTTTCAATTGAGCAATTGTTTTGTTGTCTCTTTTATAAGTCTTTTGGTTAACATAAACTGTTTCAGTTTCTGATTCTTTCAGATTTGATAAATCTTCAATTATTTTTGCTTTATCTGATTCTTTAAAAAAACTGATTAATTCTTGTTGCTCAATTTCATCGGCATTAATTAAGTCTAAATCAAATTCCTTGCCTGTAATGTATGTATAGATATTTCTTAATTTGTTAAATTCATTTTTTTGAGCACCACTTTTAACTAATTCAATTAATTCATCTTTAACTATTTTTTCAGCAAGCGAAATATCATAATAAGAATATCCAATTTGTCCAGTTAGTCGTTTAGTTTTATCTTCTTTATAAGAATTTGCGTCTAATGGAACAGGAAATAGTAATGATAAAGATTTTTCGGCTTTGATATTTGAGTCAAGATTGTTGTTTTCCAATCCTTTCCAATTAGTATGTTTTCTATTTTTTAAAATTTCAACATTTGAATAGATTCCAACAATTTGTCCTTTATGTTCATCCGTATTATTTGAATAAAAGATTATTATCCCGCCATTTTTAAAACGCACAGGTTTTAATTTCCATGGAATAAAACCAAAAATTTTATTATTCGTATCAATTCCCTTTTTGTCAAATTTAAAATTAAGAGATTCTTGTCCAGGAAATTCTCTTGCATATTTATGCCCAGCCCTTGGATTTATATAAGGGCTTTTCCATCCAGTTGGATTCCAAGAAATATTTGCTATTAAGAATTCATTTCCCGTTTTTGATTCTGCTTTTATTTCTTTGAGTTTATTCATTTAAATGCCCCACAACAATTGTATATAACCCATTGTTCTTATACCTCCAATTTTCCAATATAAACACAATTGTTTATATTTTTCTTTTATCACTAATTCCTCATATTCAAAAGAATTATTTATAACCTTTTTATAACCTTAAAAGGATAATAAAATTTTAATCAAGACAAAGTACCATAAAATTCAGAAGTCATTTGGCGTTTCTTTATATGATCAGGAATATAATCCGGAAGTATTACAGGGGCAATTTTGTTTTTATCAATTTTTAATTTCGATACTTCCTTTTCATATTTATTGACATGTTCTAAACTAAATTTACCAAAGACAACTTTTCCTTTTGCTCTTTTTGAAGCATTTAATCCCGCTCTTCTACCAAACACAATAATATCCAATTGTGAATTTCCCATTAGTCTATTTCTGCCATGGACGCCACCTGATGCTTCTCCTACAACATACAAACCCTTGATTTTCGTTTCTGTTTTCTCGTTTATTTCAATTCCACCATTTTGATAATGAAGTGTCGGGTAAACCAACATCGGATATTTTCTAATGTCAATATCAAAACGGCTAAATTGTCTTAACATTGCCGGAAGTGTTTTCTCTATTGTTCCATCGCCCTCTATTTGCTCAATTAGTGGTGAATCAAGCCAGATCCCTTTCAATCCTGAAGAAGTTTTAATTCCCATTCCATTAGTTGTTTCACGAATAAACGATGATGCTTCAATGTCACGAGGTTCCAGCGGATATACAAATAATTCACCATTTTTATTTAACGGCTGAGCACCCAAAGTTCTAATTTTCTCCGTACAGAGAAATCCAACAATTTGTTCCGGAAAAACCGCTCCCGTAGGATGATATTGCACCGAATCCATATATAATAAGTTAGCTCCGGCACGATAGGCAAGCATCAAACCATCGGCAGTTGCACCATAATGATTGGTTGTCTCGAAGCCACCAATATGTAAACGCCCAAATCCGCCTGTAGCAATAATAATTGACTTTGCTTTAACTATTGAATATTGTTTTGTGTCCAAATGATAGGCAATCGCTCCTACTGCATGCCCTTTTTCATTCAGGATCAATTCAACTATTGCCGTATATTCTAAATATTTAATTT
>JAUVLI010000066.1 GCA_030600775.1 Fidelibacterota bacterium
AATTTTTTAAAACACTATTTACATCATCTGACTTTATTAAATTTGCTAAACAAGAAAGTAATAAAAAAAGATGTGAGAATGATTTTCATAAAGTGAAAGAAATATTAAAATTATATAAATAAATAAATATTTTAAATGATAATTTTTAATAAATGTTTATCCATTATCATATGAGTTCTTATTTTTAGGAAATCAATATTAATACTTTTGGATGACGATTCAATTGATTTTGCATTAAATTAACCGCATATGCTGAACATATCTTTGGGTCAAACTGGAGAAAAATATTTTTTTGTTGCTTTTAATATTAGTTTTCTTTATTCTCATAAAAGATAAAATTTATTATGGACTAATAAAATGTGTTTTAAATATTTAAATGTAAAATTTCTAATTTACTTCTTTGTTCTCATTCTTTTTACAGGAATTATTTTTGCTCAGGAATGGCAATTAATGGGACTGGAAAATGAAGAAATTAATTGTATTGAGATAGATTGGTCGGATCCTGATATTATATACGCAGGCAGTAGGAGTGATTTTAGCTCGGGAAAAACTGGCAAATTTTTTAAAAGTTATGATGGAGGGAAAAATTGGAGAACTTTACTTAATAATGTTACTGTTTGTGATATCGATATTCATCCAGTTGACCCAGATATAATTTATTTAACATTAGGAATTAATTACCTAACTATTGCCGGTATATTAAAATCAACAGATGGTGGTGAAATTTGGGCAAAAGCTGATTCAGGTGTGTGGATCACATCTGAAATAGGTCCCAGAATATTAGTTATTGATCCATCTAATCCTGAAAAATTATTCGTAGGCACCGGTGGTTTTGGTCCTGGATGCTTAAATTTGAGTACAAATGGTGGAAATTCCTGGAAATTTATTTATATTGACAGTTTAAATGGCGTTAGATCGTTGGCAATTGATCCTATAAATACTCAAAATATTTACATAGGTGATTCTTTTGTTGAACGTATTTTTAACAGTAATGATGGGGGATACAAATGGAGGGTAATTTCAGAAAAACCAGAGATTGGAGCGAATGTTTTGAAAATAAATATTGAAAATTCAAATATTCTGTATGCAGGAACGCTTGGTTATGGTTTTTCTTTGAGTAAAGATTACGGAGAAACATGGAATAAGGCCAATAGTGGTTTACCGATAAATTGTTATATTTCTGACATCACATTAAGTAAAGATGAGATTTTTATCTCTACAATTTCCGATAGTGGGAATTTAATCTTCAAAAGTAATAAGAACACTTTGATATGGGAAAAAGTCGGTAGTAAGATATTTAATAATGAAATACTATCTTTGAATTATTCATCGGAAAAAAATATTCTCTATATGGGAACTAAGGGAATTTATAAATATCAATTACTCACAAACAATGTTATAAATTCTGATACAAAATTAAATAATATGAATCAAATAAAGATTAATCCCAATCCTTTTAATTCAAGTACTTATATAGAATATAATCTTGAAACTCAATCGATTGTCAAATTGGAAATATATAATATATTAGGTAGAAAAATTAGGACGCTGGTTAATAAGAACCAAAATCAAGGCAATTATAAGATTTTATTTGAAGCAGAAGGATTATCAACTGGTTTGTATCTTTGCCATTTGAGAACTGAACAATTTACTAAAACAAAAAAGATTGTTTTGATTAAGTAATATAAATGGAAACTATTATTTTTATAACAAATAACAAAACTAAAAATATTAATTAAAAAGAGAGGTATAATTATGAACAAATTTTCACGAATTTCGATATTTATTATCTTATGTTTTTGCATGTTCAGTGTTTATTCTTTAAATGCACAACAACGCTACATTCCGCAAGAATCTATTAAAAACTTATAAATAAAATTATCAAAATTCTTGCTTTTATAAAATTAATTTTGCATATTACAAAGTTTGAGAAAAAAGGAGAAATAAATGTCAAAAATATGTGAAATCTGTGGGAAAAAACCGATATTTGGTAATAATGTAAGTCATGCAAATAATAGAACTCGTCGTCGTTGGAATCCTAATTTACAAAGAGTAAAAGTAAACTTAAACGGCACAATAAAGAGAATAAAAGTTTGTACAGATTGTATAAAATCGGATAAAATAGTAAAAGTAATTTAATTACCTATAATACAAATTCAACTTTGATCTTACCTGCTATTCTTATGGCGGGTTTTTTATATCATTAAATTATTGGTTTTTGTCAATATTTTTATTATAATAAATAGTATTTTGATGGAGGGAATCATATATGAAGAAAAAATATTCAAAATTAAAGATAATTTTTACAATATTTGTATTATTTACAATTACAAGTTGTTGGTATTATTCTGTTCGTCCGGGAACAATTCCATCAGGAATTACCAATATCGCAGTTCCGAAAATTCAGAATGAAACAGCTGAATTTAATTTGGGAGAAAATCTCACGGCTTCTGTGATATCTGAAATTATTTCAGAAAATATTTTACCATTGGTTGATGAAGGTGGAGCAAGTTCAATATTATATATAACAATAAAAAATATAAGTGAGAAACCGCACAGTTATGATGAAACGGAAGTTGTGAAAGAGTATCAAGTTTCAATTTCAACTGAATTCAAATGGTATGAGACAAAAGAAAAAACGGATTTGATGACAGGAACGGTTTCTCAGAATGAAATATATTTTAGTGATAACTATAATGGCCAACTATCTTCTGATGATCAGATCGTCAGAGAAGATGCGATTCTCAAATTAAATGAAACATTATCAGAAAAAATAATTTTAAAACTGACTTCCGATTGGTAAACAATATTATCAAAATATATTTGTAGAATTAAATTATTTATATTATTAAAAAAAATAATAAAATTATGAGGATAATATGTCAAAAATAAATTTAGATGAAATAAAAAAAATTGTTGAATTATTTGATAAATTGAACATAAACAAATTTAGAATTAAATATAAAAAGTTCGAAATTGAAGTCGATAAATGTAATAAGCAAAATATTTCATACAATAAAGATCATCACAAATCAATTGAATTAAAACCAAATTCTGGTACTGAAAATAAAAAGCAAGATTTGGAAGAAGATAGCAGCATAAAAATTATTTCTTCTCCAATTCCCGGAATTTTCTATAGAGCATCTTCACCGGATGAAAAACCATTTGTAGAAAAAGGAGATAATGTAAAAGTTGGTGATGTGTTAGGAATCATTGAGGCAATGAAAGTTATGAATAAAATTGAATCAGATGTAACAGGCAAGGTAATAGAAATTTTACATGAAAATGGAAAGCCTGTTGAATATGGTACAAAATTGATTAAAATTAAATTATCCTAAATAAATATATTTATGTTTGATAGAATATTAATCGCAAATCGTGGAGAAATTGCTTTAAGAGTAATTAGAGCTTGTCATGAGTTGGGAATTGAGACAGTATCTGTATTTTCTGAGGAAGATAGAGATTCTCTACATGTTGAGACATCAGATCATTCTGTTTGTATTGGTCCTGCTTCACCTTTAAAAAGTTACTTGAATAAAAATGCGATATTATCTGCGGCTGTATTGAAAAAAGTAAATGCTATTCACCCTGGATTCGGTTTTTTATCTGAAAATCATGAATTTGCTAAAATGTGTGAAGATATTGGAATAGTATTTATCGGCCCGTCTTCTAATGTGATGCATCAATTAGGACAGAAACTTAAAGCAAAATCTATAATGAATAAACATGGAATTAAAACAATTCCCGGTTCAACACAAGCATTTAATAATGCAGAAGAAGCTTTGAAAACTGCTGAAAAAATTGGATTCCCTGTTATGATAAAAGCTGTTTCCGGTGGTGGTGGAAGAGGCATCAGGATCATCAAAAGTTCTGATAATTTTAAGAATATTTTTAATGAAGCGTCTCATGAAGCAAAGATATCTTTTAACGATCCATCTATATATATTGAAAAATTTATTGAAGATCCTAAACATATTGAATTCCAAATTATGTGTGATAAATATGGAAATTGTATTCATCTTGGTGAACGAGATTGTTCAATGCAAAGGCGAAAACAGAAAATAATTGAAGAGACACCTTCACAAGTTATTTCCGATGAGCAAAGAAATGAGATTGGTAAAAAGATTACGAAAACATTGTCGGATATTGGTTATCAAAGCGCAGGAACGGTTGAATTTCTGTATTCTAATGGTGAATTTTATTTTATGGAAATGAATACGAGATTACAAGTTGAACATACAATAAGTGAGGCAGCAACGAATTTTGACATTGTAAAGGAACAAATAAAAGTTGCAGCGGATAATAAATTATCATTGAAACAAAATGAAGTGGAATTTAAATTTCACTCAATTGAATGTAGAATAAATGCCGAAGATCCTAAGAATAATTTTTTACCTTCAATGGGAAAAATTACAAATATTACTTTTCCGGGTGGACCTGGAATTCGTATTGATTCAGGAGTATATTCCGGCTATACAATAACTCCATATTATGATTCTATGATCGCAAAAATAATTGCTTATGATACAACAAGAATGAAAACAATTGCAAAAATGATCAGAGCTATAAATGAATTTCATGTTGAAGGAATAAAGACAAATAAAGATTTTGTTCTGAATATTCTTATGTCAAGAGGATTCTATGACGGCAAATATTCAACAAATTTTGTGGAAAATAGGGTATTAAATAATTAAATAACAATAACATAGTGAGTAGAATGACTTCAATAATTCCCAATTATATCAAAAAATTATTTCAATTTACAATTAAAAAAACCGAAGTAAAGATCGAGGAAAATGCTTTTTTACAGTGTCCGCAATGCAAATCAATGATCTATCAAAAAGACATTGATAATAATTTTGGTATCTGTCCTGAATGTGAAAATCATTTTAGAATTACTAATAAGCGATGGGTTAAAATATTATTGGATAATGAAGAGCTTTTTCCACTTTTTGAAAAATATAAGCCAAATGATACTTTAAATTTTCCCGGCTATAAAGATAAATTAAAAATTCTAAATAAAAAGAATATTGACGAAGCGATTACAATTTACAAAGCGAATATAAATGGGATTATAGTTCTTATTGGAATTATGAATACAGAATTTATAATGGGATCAATGGGAGCTGTAGTTGGAGAAAGAATTACTCTACTTTTTGAAAAGGGAATGAAAGAGAATTTACCGGTGATAATGGTAACCCGATCCGGTGGAGCGAGGATGCAAGAGGGAGTAATTTCTCTAATGCAAATGGTTAAAACATCTGCAGCAATTAAAAGATTTTCAGATTCTGGGAATCTTTATATTGTAGTTTTAACAAATCCAACTACCGGTGGAGTTACAGCTTCATTTGCTATGTTAGGAGATATTATTTTAGCTGAACCAAATGCACTTATCGGATTCGCAGGACCAAGAGTAATTCAACAGACAATAAAACAAACGCTTCCCGAAGGATTTCAAAGATCAGAATTTCTGCTTGAAAAAGGATTTATTGACTCAATTGTAAGACGAAATAATTTAAAATCTAAATTGACAGATATTCTAAAAATTCATAACTATAAATAATAACAAAAAATTAAAATATTTTGGATTAAACAATGAAAGATAACGATTTAATTAAAAAACTAATTTCTTTAAATGAAAAAGCAAAAAAACACGGAATTAATATTACGAAAGAAATTTTTAACTTAGAAAAAAAGATAAATATTGCAAGAGCAATTAGAAAGTATGGGAAAAAGGGGAAAGAAGACGCTTGGGAACATGTTAAATTGGCTCGTAAACTCGAAAGGCCAAAACCACAAGATTTTATTGAAGCACTTATTACAAAAAAGATTGAATTTCATGGTGACAGATATTTTAAAGACGATAAGACAATTTATGGAGGAATTGGTTATTTCAATAATATTCCGGTTACATTTATTGGAACTCGCAAGGGTAAGAATTTAAAAGAAAATCAATTATATAATTTTGGAATGCCGAATCCTGAAGGATATAGAAAATCATTAAGATTGGTGAAACAGGCAGAAAAATTCAAAAGACCGGTGCTGTTTTTTATTGATACTCCAGGTGCTTATCCGGGAATTGCGTCAGAAGAACACGGAATATCTGAAGCAATAGCAAGAAATTTATTTGAACTTTCATCTATAAAAACGCCAATGATCTCAATTATTACAGGCGAAGGAGGATCAGGAGGAGCAATTGCTTTATCTGTGGCAGAAAAAATAATTATGATGGAAAATTCTTTTCTTTCAGTAATTTCTCCTGAAGGATGCGCTTCAATTTTATTTAAAGATCCAAATAAAGCACCACTTTCAGCTCAGTCATTAAAATTAACAGCAAATGATCTGAAAAAACAGGGTATTATTGACGAAGTGATCAAAGAGAAAATTGGATTACACATTGACAAAAAAATCGGATTTGAAAAATTAGAAGAAGCCATAAGCAGGAATTTAAAAGAAATTATGTCTCTTAATATGAATGATTTATTGAAAAAAAGATATGAAAAATATAGACGGATTGGATTTGGGTAGAGAAGAAAACGAAAGACGCTAAATAGTAGATTTTTTGAATTGGAACAGAAAACACAGAAATAGCAGTTAAAAGTGGAAGATGGAAAGAATAAGTAAAAATTAATGAATTTCATGTTTTCTCGCTAAAATTACATAAATAATTATAATCTAAAAATTGTAATTCACATAAAGATTTAGTATTTTTCAAGATTGGAAATTGGAATAAATATTAAAGGAATTATAATTGAAGAAAGATTTTGAAAAAGCAATTTTATTTGATTTTGACGGTGTGGTAGCCAATAGTGAACCGTCTTATGGGAAAGTGATCAGAAAAATGTTCAAGAAGCATAATGTGTCGTTAAAATCAAGTGATTGGGCTGAATTTAGAGGTTTATCTCGTGATGTTTTCTTTAATATTGTTTTAGAGAAATATATTTTTAATACAAATAGAGAATTATTGGAAGAAGAATTTAACCAAACATTATTGATTGAAATGAAAGATACAATTAGTTATATTCCGAGATTTCTGGAATTTTATAATTTAGTTAATAAACATTTTTCTACTGCATTAGTTACTTCAACCTCGTCAGATTTAATGAATTGGATCTTTAAAAATACTAAGATCGTCAATAATTTTTATCCGGTAATAACTGCTGATAATGTAGATAATACAAAACCACACCCTGAACCATATTTAAAAGCAGCTAAAATTTTAAATATTCCAATTTCAAATTGTATTGTAATCGAAGATTCTGTCAATGGCGTAAAAAGTGCTAAAAAATCCGGAGCAAAAGTTATAGGAATAACTACCGGATTTAGTTCATTAGAATTACAAAATGCAGATTTGATTATAGATTTTTATAATGAACTAACTCTTGAAAAATTAGATATTCTATTAAATAAAGGAGAAAATAATGAGTAAAAGTATTTCAGAAAAAGATATTCGTGAAGCAATAAAGGATGTAATGCATCCGGCAATTAATCATTCTTTACTTAATCTTGGCATAGTCAAAAACATAAAAGTTGAGGATGATAAGGCAGTAATAATTATTGCTTTTCCATTCCCAAATATTTCAATTGCTAATCAACTTATTAATAGTGTGAAATTGCCTGTAGAAAAGCTTGGTGTAGAAGTAAAAATGGAAACAACTGTAATGAATCAAGAAGAGGTTAATAAATTTTTAGCTATGGAACAGAGTGGCTGGAAAGGTATGTAATAAAAATTAAATTATTAAAATGATAGAAATATTTAAAAAATACGATAAAAGATTATGGATTTTGATGAGTGGAATGGCAATAAGTGCTATGGGATTTGGAGCTATTGTTCCATTTTTAAGCATTTATTTCCACTCAACAAAAGGTATTTCAATGAGTGCTGTTGGGACATTCTTTCTTGTTGCATCGGTTGCAAGAGCATTTTCTCAGACAATTGGTGGTGAATTATCTGATCACATTGGTAGAAAAAAAATACTTTTGTGGTCCCAATTTAGTCGTGCAGTAATAATGGTTTCAACCGGTTATGCCGTTTTTCTTGATATGAATTATTGGGTCATCGCCGGAATAATTTTTCTCAATTATCTTTTAGCTTCCTCTTTTTTCCCTGTTACAAGTGCAATGATAGTTGATCTGTTGCCTGAAGAGGACAGGGCAGAGGGCTTTGCAATAATGAGAACTGCAATTAATTTTGGTTGGGCAATGGGACCTGCTATCGGTGGATTTTTATCTGTATTTGGTTTTGAATATTTATTTTATTTTACCGCATTAAGTTCATTAGTTTCCGGATTGTTAATTCTATTTAATATTGAAGAGACAAATGTTTTCATCAAAAAGAGCAGTAAAAAATTATCATATTTGTTCACGAATATAAAATTTAGTAAATATCTGATAATATTTCTAATTTCAACGATATTTTTGTATCTCACTTGGGGACAATTTGTCTCTACACTTTCTGTATTTATGAATGACAATATAAAATTAACACATAAGAATATTGGTTATATCTATACTTATAATGGCTTATTAGTAATATTATTTCAAATTTATATCAGCAGAAAAGTGAAGAAATATAATATGTTCATGATCATTATTATTGGTTCATTATTTTTCTTTTTAGGATATTCTTTATTAGGATTTGCTGAAAGTTTCCTGGGAATAATGATCTTTGTAACTATTTTTACTTTTGGTGAAATGTTAGCTGGTCCAACCGGTAATACGATCATAAGTAATATGTCACCTAAAGGACAATACGGAAGATATCAAGGATTGTATAGTTTATTTACAACAACGGGTTGGTCTTTGGGACCTTTTATTGGTGGAATATGTATTGATCTAATACCAAATGTAAAAATTCTTTGGTTGTTTTTATCATCTTTCAGTTTAATCGCATCCATTGGATTTTATTTATTATATAGAAATAGAATAGAAATAGAAAATGCAAAACCATAAAATAAGCGACTTAATAAAATGAAAAAAATGATCACATCTATAAAAGTTAGAAGTTATGAATTAGATTCATTCAAACATGTGAATAATGGTGTTTATGCTCATTATCTTGAAAAAGCTCGTGGTGATTATCTTCAACAGATTGGTCTCACTTTTAAAAGTTTTGATGAGTTAAAAGTTTGGCCAGTTATTGCTCATTTAGAAATTGATTATAAGTATCCAGCGTTTTTCGGAGATGAATTAACAATTGAAACTGTGGTTTCAAAATTAGGCGAAACATCAATTACATTAGATTATGAGATTTACAATAAAGATAGAAAATTAATAATTACTGCTTCAACAAGAATGGTATTTGTAGGAGAAAACGGAAACCCAACACGAATGCCAAATGTATTTAGAAATGGGTTTGTTGATTACGGAGAATGGAAAACGGAGGCAGGGGCAAGAGACCGGAAAATAAAAGAAGTGAACAAAAATGAAAAATATATTTAAAATAAAAAATTTAATAAAAAATAATCGTATTTCACTCTCCGGTTTTCATTCTCCGGTTTCTGTTTTCCGTTCTCCATTTTTAATCCTTATTCTAATAATTTTTATTACCACTAATATATTTGCGAAAATACTTATTCCAATGGATGAAAGTCAAAATAATCATTTAAAAAGTTACGGTATTGCTTTTTGGGTTTTAGAGAATGGTGAGAAGGTCGATTGGCTTTTAAATTATAAAGGTGGTTCTTTTGCAATTGAAAGCTACAGTAACATAAAGAAAGAATGTTTGATCAGAGGAGTTACTTTTGAAGAGATAAGTGCATCCGATTATGATGACATTTTAAGCATAATTGAAAATAACAATATGGATGTAATGGTTCTGGAAAAAGAGCCGAAAATTGCTGTATATACGCCTCCAAATAAGATGCCTTGGGATGATGCAGTTACATTGGCATTGACTTATGCTGAGATTCCATATAAGACAATTTATGATACTGAAATACTTCAAGGAAAGTTAAAAGAATATGATTGGCTACATTTACACCATGAGGATTTTACCGGCCAGTATGGGAAGTTTTATAGGAATTATCGCAATACTGATTGGTACAAAAATGAAAAGCGAACTCAGGAAGCATTAGCATCTTCACTTGGGTTTAATAAAGTTTCAAAATCAAAACGGTCTATTG
>JAUVLI010000111.1 GCA_030600775.1 Fidelibacterota bacterium
AAGAATAAGGGAGGTGTATAATATTGATTTAAATTGGCTCCTTACCGGTGAAGGAGAGATGTATATAGTAAAAGATGATAAAGATCGTCAGATTATAGACCAAAAAGCACAGATTACATCACTTAAAAATGAAATATATAAGATTGAATCTATTACACAAAGTGCCGTCGCCGATTTTAAACCCAACTACGATCCTTCATCTAAAAATAAAAATGACATTGAAACACCAAGTAAATGATATTTAAATGCCATATAAATGCCATATAAATGCCAAAAAAGTCTCAACTTGCATTACCTTTCTTTTTGCCACCTAATTACAGATAATACAACAACTTATATGAAAGGAAAAACTTTCTCAATCCATTTGACGCCCCATACCAGAAAGTCAAAAAAAAATAAATAATTCAAATTAATTTTAATTAAAAATTTGTAATATTAACTGAAAGAATACTATGAGTCCAAAAGCAAAGACAAGATACAAATGTTCAAACTGCGGAGCAGTGTCACCAAAATGGGTTGGCCAATGTCCAGAATGTAAAGAGTGGAATTCTTACATTGAATTCGTTGATTCGCCTTCAAAAACAAACAAATATAATAACGCTTCTGCAAATTTCCATTATTTAAATACCACCGATAATCCAAAAAGATATTCAACAAAAATATCCGAATTTGACCGCGTTGTCGGAGGTGGAATAATGAGTGGCAGTGTCGTATTACTCGGTGGAGATCCGGGTATAGGCAAATCCACGATAGCTCTGCAAATATTAAATTATTTGATAAAAAATGAAAATATAAAAGCACTATATTTCAGTGGCGAAGAATCCGTTCATCAACTATCCTTACGAGCAAAACGACTAAACATAGATGATAAAGCGTTTTTATTATCTACGGAAGTAAATATCGCCGCTATTCTTAATGGTATAAAAAAAGAGAAACCGCAAATTGCAATAATTGATTCCATTCAAACTGCCTATTCACCAAACTCTGATTCGCTCCCCGGCTCTATAAGTCAAGTTAGAGAATGTGCAATCGAATTAATGACAGTTGGGAAAAAGAACAACATAATCATAATTCTAATTGGACATATAACCAAAGACGGAAATATCGCCGGACCGAAATTATTAGAGCATCTTGTAGATACGGTTCTCTATATGGAAGGCGATAAAAACAATTATTTCAGAATACTTCGTTCAGTGAAAAACAGATTCGGTTCAACAAACGAAATCGGCATTTTTGAGATGAAACAACATGGATTAGAACCCGTAAAAAACCCAAGTGAAATATTTTTAAACGAAAGAAGAAAATCGGCATCCGGCTCGGTTGTAACTTGTGGACTAGATAGTTCGCGACCATTATTAATTGAGATACAAGCTCTCACTACTAAAGCAACTTACGCCGCACCACAAAGAACAACAACAGGAATAAATACCAAAAGATTATCAATGCTACTTGCAGTAATTGAACGCCAATTGGAAATCTTCACCGGACAGTTTGATGTCTTTGTAAATATTGTCGGTGGTTTAAAATTTAACGAACCGGCGATGGATCTGCCGACGATCGTTGCTATCGTAAGTAGTATTCGGAATGTCCCAATTCCAGACGATACGGTAATTTTCGGTGAAGTTGGATTGACCGGTGAAATACGAAATGTTTCACGAATTGAACAGAGAGTTACTGAAGCGCTCCGAATGGGTTTCCAACAAATATTCCTTCCGACATCTGCAAGAAAATCACTTAAACATTTTGACAAAAAAATTAAACTTAATTTCGTTTCAGATATTCAATCGTTGATACGAACACTATTTTAAATTGGGTTTTGGGTGTTGGGTGTTGGGACAAATTATGAACCGAAACGAAGTTGAAGCCAACAAAAAAATTATAAATGAATAAACTTTAAAGAGAACTTTATGAATGAATCAATAGAAAAAATTATACTAAAATATTTTCAAAACAATCCAAAATCACATATTAAACCAAAGGAATTATCACAGATATTAGATTTTCCAAAGAAAAAATATCCAACATTTCGCAACACAATTAAAGAACTTGTAAATGCGGGAAAATTATTCCGTTACAATAAAAATCTTTATGGACTACCTGACAGGGAAAAAATAACACAAGGCGTTTTGGATATGCATCCGAAGGGATTTGGTTTTGTTCATACCGATGACGACCAAAAAATATTTATTTCTCAAGATCATCAAAATAATGCTTATAATGACGACATTGTGCTTGTGGAAATATTCTCAAAAAAACGCGGTAAAAATCCTTCCGGAAAAATATTGTCAATTGTAAAAAGAAACAAAGAAAGTTTTATTTGTTCATTTAATGAAGTTAATAAAAACGCTGTCGCTATTCCGGAAGATAAAAATTTGGATACGAATATTCACATAACAAATTTTAACAATTTCAATCCAACAAATGGTGATTTTATTGTAGTTAAAGTTATTGATTGGGAAAATAAAAATAAAAAACCAAGTGGCGAAATTACACGATTCATCGGTTCAAAAGATACATCCGAATATGATGCTATTTTAATTGCTAATCAATTTGGAATACCGGAAAAATTCAGCGACGATATTCATAATTTTGTGAAAAATATTCCTGAAAACATATCTTTAACCAAACGGAAAAATTTTCGTGATCTGGATACTTTCACAATCGATCCGGAAGATGCGAAAGATTTTGATGATGCGGTTTCATTGACAAAAAAAGACGATGGGAATTTCGAACTTGGAGTTCATATCGCCGATGTCAGCCATTATGTTACACAAAATTCCATAATCGATAAAGAGGCATTAAAACGCGGCACCTCTGTCTATTTCACAAGTCAGGTAATCCCTATGTTACCGGAAAAATTGAGTAACGAGCTCTGCTCTCTTAAACCACAAGTAGAAAGATATGCTTTCTCAATAATAATGGCAATGAATTCATCCGGCAAAGTGATTGATTTTTTAATTACTCCATCTGTGATCAAAAGTAAAAGAAGATTCTCTTATCAGGAAGTTCAAAAAATACTTGATGATGGTAAAGGTGAATATTTTTCAGATCTTGACTTGATGTTGAAATTGGCGAAAATATTAAGTAAAAAAAGACACGACTTGGGAAGCATTGATTTTGATTTACCGGAACCACAATATGTCTTGGATTCAGCCGGCGTACCAACTTCAATTACTGCAAAAGAACGACTTTGGAGTCATCGCTTGGTTGAAGAATTTATGCTCATTGCAAATAAAACTATAGCTCGTTTCATACAAACTAAAACAGAAAAATTACCATTTTTATATAGAATTCACGAAAAGCCGAAGTTGGAAGATGTGGAAGATTACTTCAGTGTATTAAAAAATATTGGATATGATTTTCATTTCAATTACAAAAAACTTCAACCGAAAGATTTTCAACAAATAATCGAAAAAGCAATGGATACAAAACACGAAAAAATGATTGAAAGAATTACTTTACGCACAATGACAAAAGCAAAATACAGCACAAAAGCAATTGGACACTTTGGCTTGGCTTTTGATCATTACACTCATTTCACTTCACCGATCAGACGCTATCCAGATTTAATTGTTCATCGTCTGTTGAAGCATTATCTCAATCCAAAAAATGAGAACAAACCGCCGGCAGATCTTTCAAAAAAACAATTGGATGTCATTGCAAAAAAATCTTTGGAGACAGAGATCAGGGCAGTAAAAGCCGAACGCGAATATCATAAATTAAAAGAGATAAAATTTTTGGCAAGTCGAATTGGTGAAGAATTTGAAGGAATTATTTCCGGAATTGTGGAATATGGATTTTATGTTGAATTGCTTGATTCTCTCGTTGAAGGATTGGTTCATATCAAAACACTACCCGGGAGATTTTCATCAGAATTTGACCAAAAGAATTATCGTATAATCAATCATCATAATAATAAAACATATCGTATTGGCGACTTAGTAAAAATTAAAGTTTCAAAAGTTGACGAAGAACGATTGAATGCTGACTTTGAGTTGATATCTTAAACTTTCGAAGTTTTTTTATTTTGCTTTGAAAAATAATTTATAACTAAAATTAGTTTTTTTTACCATTTTGTTGACTTCAACGAAATGGTCTGGAATTTTTAATATGGTTCAACCTTATTTATTTGTTAAAACCTTAGTAGAAAAACATATCCCAAACTACCAACCCTATTACCTTATTTAATTGTATTTATTCAATATTCATCTTTAATAAGGTAATAAGGTTTTTTTATTGGTACTACAATTTTCTATTAAGGTTAAAGATGCAAAATAAGGTTTTAGTTTAAATTCAATTATAGAAATTGTTTGACTATTATTAAACTTCCGAAGTTTTAATTTTAAATTAACAATCTCCACATTATTTTTATTTCGAAGTTTGTTTATTTTGCTTTGAAAAATAATTTATAACTAAAAGTAGTTTTTTTCTACCATTTTGTCGACTTCAACGAAATGGTCTGAAATTTTTAATATAGCTATTAAATTTTAAAATTCTTAATATGTGGTTTTAAAGCTTTTGAAAACTTGAATCCAATAAAAATATGCTTCAAGTTTGCGTTTTTTTAATTTCCCTAAAAAATTATATTTAGAATGAAAATTATATGTTTTTATTTCTATTCCTTTGAAATATTTAAGAATAGGTGTTTTGTCTTTATTCAATATTTTACTAGCAATATAAGAAGCTTTAGCAGATGAAACAATTGAATCATCAACACGATATTTAATACCAATTGGATAGACAGAAAATCTTTTTAATCCGTCTAATAATTCTCTTGCTTTCTCCGGTTTTTCTTTAGAAATCATTGGAAATTGGGATATTAATAAACTTGTATTGATAATGTCTTTTAAAACATCTTCAGCAGATATAGTATTCTTTCGAAATTTAATTTCTTCTGATAAAATTGAATAAAAAGATTTAGTTACAATGTTAAAGTTTTCTGCTAAATCAAATAAACGCCCCACATCAAAAAGTTGTTTTATAATCTCCATTGATTTACCTGTATTATAAGAAATTCCGATTGTGTTCGGAGCAAAGGCAGTAAGTTTATCACCAAGAATTGAATCAATTGTCGGAGTTGTTACCATTATGTTACTTTCATCTGTATCAATCCAAAAAGATTTTATTGGAGTTCGCACAATTTTTGGATAAGAATATTTATGGAAAAGCACATCAAGAATAATAAAATTTTCTCTTTTATTAACTACGGACTGATAATAAAATTTAAAATGAGCTTTTGGAACTCCGGTTTCTTTTCTTTTGTTTTCATTATATTTTGTAAACAGCCCTGTTTGATTAACAGATTCAAGAACCCTTAATAAATCTTCTTTGCTGACTTTCGTATTTATATCAATATCAATTGAAAATCTCTGAGGAGCGTCAATTAGCAGAATTAAAGAAGTCCCGCCTTTAAAAACAAAATCAAGTTTATTAATAACTAATTGTTCAAGAAGGCCAAGAGCTCGAATCATTTTTTCACAAATTCCAGGATCAATCTTCTGTTTTATATTTTTTAAAGAATCAATCCATTCCTTAGAATACGAATTTGATTTTATCATAATAAGTAATTCTTAGAAACCTTAATATTTTTAAGAAGAAAATCTTTTAATTCCGGTTCTTTTTTTCTTCTTCTGCTATAATGCAATAAGGTTGAATAATTTATTTCATATTCAGATAAAGCGATTTTAAAAATGGAAATCATCTCATTTCCCTGATAAGCAATTAAAAGGTTTTTATCACAAAATAAATCAACTAAAAGTTTTTCTATCTTTGGAATACTAATCTTTTGAACATTTTGTAAAGGTGCTTTTGTGGTGAGGGATTTTACAATAATAGAATTGTAATTTTCAAAAATGTATGTTCCTGCTGTTTTGCTATCCGGTTCAATATAAACATTTTTAAAATTTTTATCTGATAAAAGGTAAAAAATTGATTGGACTAAATCTTTTTCTACCTCTACAAAAGTTAGATTTTTAGATGCTTGATGTCTTGAAAATTCATTTAACCAAAGTGAATTCCATATACAAAAACAAATATTATCAAATTCTTGTTCTATAACTTTATTAATTGACTTTATTTGATCATCAATATCAGGAAGATAATAATTCTTTTTAGACGTAATTTTAAATACTCCCCTTTTAACTGAAGAGATAATATTATTTTTTTTGAGCTCGTAAATTCGCCACCTGAATGTTGTTTTTTTCAAATCAGTGTAAAATTTATTTAAAAAATCAAATAGTTCCTTTCGCTCAATATGATCATCTGGAGTGAATTTATTCCTTATAGCTGAATATATTTTTTCACTTTTATTCATATTTACAAAAACCCAACAATGGACTCCTTATACTGTTTAGTGTCCAATGTTGGTTAATTAACTTATTATTAAAGTATTTAATTTTCATTGGACCTTTTGCTTTTCAATTTTCATCTCTTTACATAGTAATTTAATATTTATTTTCATAATAAACAAATTATTAAACTTCCGAAGTTTTAATTTTAAATTAACAATCTCCA
>JAUVLI010000149.1 GCA_030600775.1 Fidelibacterota bacterium
GGTGATAATGGCTACATTTTTTGTGCTCCAAAACAGTTCAATGCGATTTTACGAGGAACAATTCCACAAGGTGAAGCAGAATTTTCTATTAAAGGTTCAATACCCGATCCGGCTTTATTTACAACTCAATATTTTACAAAATGTTTAGAAAATAATAACATCAGAGTTGCAAAATCTGGAAAAAAAATGAAAAGATCTCAAAATTATGATGATCGAAAAATAATCCATATTACATATTCTCCGCCATTAGGAAAAATTATTGAAATCACAAATAAATTAAGTGTAAATTTATATACGGAACAGTTACTAAAAACTGTTGGTTATTTTGAAAAAGGCGAAGGAAGTTGGAAAGCTGGGATAGAAATAATTAACGATTTTTTTAAAAAACACAGAGTGGATGTCTCCGGATTATCTTTACAGGATGGAAGTGGTTTATCACGAACGAATCAAGTTACAACGAAGATATTATCTAAATTATTATCAATAATGAGTAAGCAGAAAAATTTCGATATCTATTATAATTCATTTTCAACTGTTGGTGATACAACTGACATTGGATATTTAAAGAAATTCGGTTTGGATTCTAATGTTCAAAATAACGCGAGAATAAAGACAGGTTACATAAATGGAGTCAGAAGTCACTCTGGATATGTACATTCTAAATCTGGGGAATTAATTACTTTTTCTTTGATCGTGAATAATTATAACTGTTCTGTTTCAGATATAAATAAACTTCACGAAAAAGTTGTAAAATCATTGGCAAATTTAAAATAGAATTTAAATGAAAAAAATATTTGTTATTTTATTTATTGTTGGAATATGTTATGCTCAATTTCCCGAACAAATTAAAAATGAGATGAAAATTGGTTTAGAATATTTCACAAATTATGAATTTGATTCTGCAGAAAAAGTATATTCTCAAATCACAAAAAAATATCCAGATGAACCTTTGGGCTGGTTCTATTTAATGAATGCAAAATATGAATCCTTAAAACTCAATGGCGAATATAAAAAAGCAAATGCATTTTTGTTAGATGAGATAGAAAGAATTTCACCGTTATTTGAAAACAAATTAAAAGAGCGACCAAATGAAGTTGTTTACTTGGTTTATTATGGTTCATTAAGAGGATTGAGTGCGAGAATAAATCTTGCAGAAAGTAACTATTTAAAGGTATTTAATGAAAGTTGGCGAGCAATTAATTTGATAAAAAAAGCTTATGAAATTGACCCGAGATATTGGGATGTTTTTTTGCCATTGGGAAGTTATGATTTTTATGGTGGTGTAATGGCTGATCATTATTCCGTAGTTGATTTGATCTATAATTCCGAAGAAAAAAGGAAATTGGGAATTGAGCGTTTAACTACTGCCTATGAAAATGGTGTTGGTGCAAAATGGGAAGCCGGTGAAATTTTACTTTTAATATATTTGCACGAAACAAAAAATTATAAGAAAGCGTCAAAAATTGGGAAAAATTTAGTTAAACGATTTCCAAATAATTTAGAATCCAAATCATTATATATTGAATCACTTATTTATTTAGATAAGGTTGATGAAGCTGAAGAGTTGTTAAAAAAATATCCCCAATCTTATAAAAATTATTCTACAAAAGGTAAGGAGATTTGGAAAGTCAGAGAGAGATATTTAAGTGCAGTTTTGAATATGCAAAATGGGAATTACGAAGATGCGAAAGAATCATTTTTATTTGTAATTGAAAATTATAATTTGGAATTTCAGTGGTTTAAAGCATTATCTTATTTGAAAATAGGACAGATTTATGACTTAAATAACCAGCGAGAAAATGCAAAAAAATATTACAAATTAGCGATTAATACAAAGGAGACAACGCAAGCTGTAAAAGAGGCAAAAGAATATTTAAAAGCACCATTTACAATTGAGAAATAAATAAATTTGAAAAAATAAATGAAAAGAAAATGGAAGAAAAAATAAATTTATACAAAATATTAAATGACAAATCGGTAGAACAATATCCAGAATTATCCGTCGTCGGTTGGATAGATAATAATGAAAAGTATTTGAAAATATCTGGAATTATTGATTTGTTATATAATTACAAAAACGAATGGTTTATTTTAGATTATAAGACAGATAGTGATATGATGAGTTTGGAAAAATACAAAATTCAAATCCAAACATATCAATGGATAGTGCGGCAATTATTTAATATTGAAGCAAAAGGGCAGATTTATTTTTCCGCTTTCAATAAGCTCATTTCTATAGATTGGAGAGACGAATATTTTTCTAAAATATTTCCTGAGGAAAATAATCCGTTTTCAATGACAAAATTTTCAGCTCTAATGGATTTATCAGCAATTAAAGAAATAATTTCGAAAGAAAAAGGGAAAAATATTCTCATAATAAATTATACAAAATATCAATCGGAAAATATGAAGCGACAGTTGTCAAATGAAAAATTACTTTCGCCAAATATTAAGATAAAAAATCTGAATGAACTTGTTCGTGAACAAATTGTAAATGGAAAAAGATTGTCGCCGTCATTATTACAGCTTGCAGTTTCTACGATTGTAAATGACGATGAAAAACGAGGAACAATTTGTGCTTTATCTGATGCAATAAGCGAAAATGAAAAATATCAAGATGAGATAATTAATTTTCAAGATAGCAAAATTGTTGAAAAATTTAACAAACTGAAATCAGAAAAAAAATTAGTTACAAGTTCTGATGTTTTGAAATCTTTTTTAAATAATTATGACTTTTCCGGAAGCATTGTAATTCTCAATGGAATTTTTGAAATATCAGATGAGAAATTTGACTTGTTTAAGCAAATCAGTAAACGATCTAAAAAGTTTTATTTTATTGATAATTTTGAAAATAATTCTATTAAGGAAAATTTCAATTATGATCTTCCTGTCTGGAATAAAAAAGTGTATTTACCAAAAGAGAAAGCAGAACAAGTTTGTAAAATTTGTTATTCAATTTATGAAGAAGTTGATCAGCTTGCAAATGATATTTTATTAATTCCAGATTGGAAAAATCGAATTGATAAGATTAAAATTACTGTTTCGAGCATGAATAGATATTTGCCGATTTTGAAAAATGTTTTTTCCGAATATGGAATTCCAATTCGGTTTATTGCCGGTAATTCACTGTTAGAATTCCCGATAACTCAATTAATTTTGAAAGTTGTAAAATTAATGAAATCACAGGAAAATTGGCAGGATGTAAGAGATGTAATTTTTGATCCTTTTATGATGAACGGAGAAGAGTATTTTGCTTTTGATAAGTGGGTGAGAGGGAACGGTATAGAAAAATATCTTCAAATTGAAGATAAAATATCATCTGAAGAGAAAAAAATATTTGAAGAAATAA
>JAUVLI010000099.1 GCA_030600775.1 Fidelibacterota bacterium
AGAGGAACGATTCACTAATAACATCTGGAACAATAACCGAAAACCAAATAATAATCACTGACGAAAATCTAGAACCGAACACACAATATTCTTACAAAGCATACAGCAAAAATGACGAAAGCGAATTAGTAACTGCAATAACAATGGACACAACGAGTCATAACTTCACTTGGACTATAGATACACTCGGAATTTACGGTTCATCACTTCGAGATGTAGCAATAATAGACGAAAACAACATCTGGGTAGTGGGAGAGATAAAAACCGATACAGCAAATTACAATGCAGCTCACTGGGATGGTGAAGAGTGGGAATTGACAAAAGTACTATTAGGTGGTACAGCTTATGCAATAAAATATTTTAATGAAGATGATATTTGGATAATATTAGAGGGAATGCCAACTCACTGGGATGGCACCGTATGGACATTTTACCACTTACAAAATATGGGAATTAAAATAAGTCCTCTCAACTCAATCTGGGGCAGTTCATCTGATGATATTTATTTTGTTGGAGATAATGGAAGTATAGTTCATTATGATGGCAGTAATTTTGAGAAGATGGAAAGCGGAACTGATGTTGATTTAGTTGAAATAAAAGGTGAAGATGATGAAATACTTGTCACAGGATTTAACTGGAAAACACCGAGCCCAAATATTCTATTAAGATGGAAAAATGGTAAATGGAATGAAATACTAAAAGTTTACCATGCAAATACTTGTGAAGGGAATCCTTATGGCAGAATACAGTCGGTAGATGTTTATAATGGAATTGGTTATGTCCTCGCATCGGATTGCTTGATTATGTATGACATTGAAAGAGATAGTATTTCGGAACATACGAGATTAGATGAAGGAAAATTTGTACAAACTAGCGAGTCATTTCACGACATCAAGGTTCTTAATCATAATGACATTATGTTATTTGATTGGAGTAATGGTGCAATTGCTCATTATAATGGAATAAATTGGTATATTGATGACAAAGTGACTGACCACTATTTCAGGAAAGGCGATTATAAAAGTGATGTTGCTTATATTGTAGGTAGCAGTATTTTAGTAGGGAAAAGAAATAATTAAAAAAAGGAGATTAAGATGAGAAAAAGAACATTTATTTTCATTACAATGCTATTTGTTTTTTCAAAAGCCTATTCTATCGAGCATGTCTCTTCACCGCTGATCTCATGCTGTTCCTGGGGTATTGCTGTCAAGGATGATATAGCCTATGTCGGAACTGAGTGGGGTATTCAAATCTTTGATGTTTCAGACAAGGAGAATCCCGTACTGGTAAATAGTAAAATGACTACGGATATTTGGTTGCGTGCCATTCATATCTATGGTGATTATTTATTTGCCAGTGATGCTAGCGGCACCAAAACAAATATCTATGATATTTCCAATCCTATATATCCGGAATATATAGGTGAAATACCGTCCTATGCTAAGGAATTCGAAATCATGAATAACTATCTGTTTACTATCAGTTGGCACGCTGGGCTATTCGAACCGCTTACATACGAACTTTTGATATTTGAAAATGATAACTTTGAAAACTTCACTGAAGTTGTGAGGATAGACTCAGTTGCGTCATTTGTAACAAAGGGCAATTATATCTATACAGTAAAACATAATGGTTATGGAATTTGTTCTCTATTGACCTATGATATTTCCGATATTGAAAATCCTGATCTGATACATACTCTGAATATTACCAATAAGAATACCAAAAAGCCTAATTTAATGCTCAGTGATAGTTTGATATACTGTAGTGTTGACCTGAAACTTTTTACAATTAGCATATCAGACCCACAAAAACCGGAAATAATTCATGAGTTGGAGAACATTGGAGAACATGATGATAATGAGATTGTTAAGTATGAAGATTATTTATATTTAAAATCCGGCAGTATCATCAGCATTGAAAAGCCTGATTCTCCTGAAATCGTCAATAACGATCCTGAAGGATGGCCTTGCGCAGATCTTATTATGGATATTTTTGTTTATGATAATTATCTGTTTTTTTCTCTTTTTGAATACGGTTTTGGTATCATGGATATATCCGACCCAATAAATCCTGCGTTCTGTGCCTGGTATAAAAATTATGATTTTTACCATGGAGTCTATAAGACTGGTGATCTTTTATATGTAACTTCCATGAATGGGGTTTACATTCTTGATGTATCACACCCGGAAAATTGTATAGTTACCGGTTCTTATCCATATTTAAGTTGGAGCACAGATATCATTGTAGATAACAATTATGCCTATGTCAGTTGTGATTATGGTATTGTAAAACTGGACGTGAGCGATCCGGAAAATCCCTACCCAATTGCCGATTGTAATTGTGTGTCTGATAAATTATTAAAAAGAGATAGTTTATTATTTAGCATAACAGAGGGATATTTAGGTGTTTACAATATAAAAACCCCTGATAGTATTAATCTCGTTTCAGCGTATGCTTCTAACATTAAACAAGCTATTGATATGTGTATAAAAGGTAATTATCTTTTTGTTGCTGACGCAAATCGTTGGCATGGATATACCTATGATGGTGGATTAAGAGTGATTGATATTTCAGACCCTGAGAATTTACAGCTTGTTGCTACGATTAATCCTGATAATAAACAATATTATCGCTCAATAGAGATAAAAGGAGATTATGTATTTATGGGAAGTAATGAACCGAAAATCTATGTATTCGATATATCAAATCCTGTAGAGCCTGTTGTTCATTCGTATATAGATATGGAAGAAAGGGTTGGAGCAGTTGATATGGAAATTCAGGGTGATTATTTATATACGACAGCCGGATATGGCAGATACATTTTCGATATTAGCGATATAAATGCAATAGAAGAACTGGATTATTATCCCGGTAATGGTGTTCAAAACTGGTCGCTCTATATAGATAGTTGTTATATATATGAAGCATCATCAGGGGGAATCAATATTTTCTATAATGAACATTATGGTACAGAGATATTTACTGAACCTTTAAATAATTTACCTGACAAAATAGAACTATATCAGAACTATCCTAACCCTTTCAATGCTTCCACCAACATACATTATCATTTGCCAAAATCAAGTTTTGTTGAATTGAAAATCTATGATGTTTTAGGCAGAGAGATAAAGACATTAGTTAATGATTTTCAAGAGAGTGGAGAATATAAAATAAGGTTAGATTTGAAATATATGCCAAGTGGCATATATTTTTATTGTTTGAAGACAGACGAGTTTATTGAAGCGAAAAAATTGGTTTTATTAAGATGAACCACGAATTGCGATCCTCGTTCCCAAGTTGAACTTGGGAACGAGGATAAAATATTACGAAATCAAAAATAATGGTGTATTTGAAATGAAAAAAAATCCACAAATCATTAGTAAGGAGGGAAATTATGTTTGTTAAAAGAGAATAACCCCTGCATGTAAAATGGTAGCTATTCTCATGCGGGGGTAGATATGTTTCATCATTTCAAGCCTACAGATAAGGCATATCAGATTTAGCTGTGTACCGAGTAAACTAAAAGAATCTTAATTATCAACATTATTAAGTTAGGAGAATTAAAAATGGAACGTAAGAAAATTGTCAAATTAAGCTTGATTTTCACATTATTGATAATGATGAATAATGTGTATGGTAGTGAGAGAAATTAGAACCGACACAGCAAATTACAATGCTGCTCATTGGGATGGTGAAAAGTGGGAGTTAATCAAAATATTAAGTGGAAATTCAGCCATATATAGTATAAAATATTTTAACGAAAATGATATTTGGGTTACTTCTCATTGTTTCCCAATTCATTGGAATGGAAACGAATGGACACTTTATCATATTCAAAATATGGGTCTTGATGCTTGTGTGGGAAACTCAATTTGGGGCAGTTCATCAGAAAATATGTATTTTGTTGGAGATAATGGCAGTATAGTTCATTATGATGGAAGTAATTTTGAGAAGATGGAGAGTGGGACTGAAGTTATTGATTTTACTGACATTTATGGTATAGACAATGGTAATATGTGGATATGTGGTTATGATAATGATAATCCTAAGAACAGTTTAATATTATCATTAATAGACGATAAATTAAAAAAAATCTATGAAACGAATGAAAATATTTACTCTTTTAATGATAAAATATCTCATTTTTCATCAACTTATTATTGTAATGTTCCAAGCTCAATATTAACTTTTGAAAATACAGATAAAATATTTATATCAAGTTTCACTGGTTTTGCAGAATTAATCGGTAAACCATATCCAAATAGAGTTCAATTGTTCCAACAAAGTGATTATAGATACAGATTAACAAGTATTAAATCAATGGACGGAAGGGATAAAAACGATATTTATATCTGTGGCTCAAAAGGATTATTAACTCATTTTAATGGAATAACAACTATTGAGTTTGATGAATTAAAAAATGATAATTACACATATTTAAAATGTAAAGTAAAAGATGATATAATAGTTGCTGTTGGATATGATCATTATGGGTTATTAACAAGAGCACTTGTTACAGTAGGAATTAGAGAGTAATAAAAATTAAAGGAGAATGAATTATCTCTAAAAATAATTGTCCCAATAATCTTCAGGTTCAAATTCAAATGTCATTTTTTCTTTTGTTGTTGGATGAATCAACGATAGTGAAAAGGAATGAAGTGCCAATGCTTTATTTCCGAATTTTATTTTTGAACCGTAACGAAAATCACCAAGAATAAAATTATTTCTTTTAGCAAATTGAACGCGTATTTGATGATGTCTGCCGGTGATTAATTCGATTTCTACTTTTGAAATATTGTTTTTATATTCTAATAATTTATATTTTAATTCTGCCTGCTTGCCTGTACTGCTAATTTTACTTGTAGCACCATTACGACTTATTTTGTCTTTTAATACTCCACTTTTTGGGATTTTACCTTCTACAAGAGCAACATAATATTTTTCTATCGTTTTTTCTTTAAATTGTTTTGATAATCTTGATGCTGATTTTGAAGTTTTAGCGAAAACAATTATTCCAGATGTAGGACGGTCGAGACGATGAACCAATCCAAGAAAAACATTCCCCGGTTTATTGTATTTTACTTTAATATATTTTTTTGCTGTTTCCAATAAGGATTCATCACCTGTTATATCACCTTGAACTAATATTCCTGCCGGTTTATTTATAACCAATAAATGATTATCTTCGTAAATTATATTTTTTAATTTTGTCATAATTATTTTATTTCACAGTTTAATATTATCATTAAAAATATAATAATAGAATAAGTATTTAGTTATACAAAATCAAATATATTCTATATAATTTATGTAAATAAATATAAAAATAAATCTTATATTTACAATAACCAAAAATGAGGTAACATATTTTATTTTTAGGGGAATTCGCTGCATTAGGAGCTGCATTTTGTTGGACTGCCGGTTCAATGTCTTTTGAATTTGCCGGGAAACGGGTTGGTTCTCTTTCGGTAAATTTTATCAGATTGATAATTGGAGTTTTTTTATTATCAGTTTTCACATATTTTATGAGAGGAAAATTTTTCCCAACCGATGCTTCTACTCATGTCTGGATTTGGCTAAGTTTATCTGGATTAGTTGGATATGGAATAGGCGATTTACTTTTATTTGAAGCTTTTGTGGTAGTTGGAGCGAGAATTTCTATGTTGGTAATGTCGTCAGTTCCAATATTTACAGCGATTATCAGTTTACTATTTCTTGGTGAACAAATGACCGGAATTGAAATTAGTGGTATGATATTAACAATAATTGGAATTGCAATTGTGATTTTGGAACGAAATAGTAATAAAAATTCAAAAAAAAATAAGAAATATTTATTGGGAATATTATTAGCTTTTGGTGGATCATTAGGACAAGCGATTGGTTTAATTCTCAGTAAATACGGTATGCAGGATTATAATGCTTTTGCAGCTTCACAGATAAGAGGATTTGCAGGAATTATTGTTTTTACAATGTTTTTCGCTTTTTTTGGTAAATGGTTAAATTTCAAAAGATCCATAACAAATTTTAAAACGATGATTGGAATTAATATTGGCGCTATATCAGGTCCGTTCTTGGGAGTTTCATTATCACTTCTTGCTGTGCAAAACACAAAAGCTGGCGTTGCTTCTACAATTATGGCAATAGTGCCACTATTAATTATTCCACCAGCCATAATATTTTTTAAAGAAAAGGTGAATTTTCGTGAAGTCGCTGGAGCAGTTCTTGCTGTGTGTGGAGTGATGCTTTTCTTTATTTAGATTTTATTAATTAAACATTGAAAAATATTCGTCATATTATTTATTAGCAAATGAATAATTAATTTTGGTAAGTCAAAGTATTAGATAACAGAAATTCTATTAAATAAAAAAATAACTTCATTAAAGTTAAGTTTTTATAAATGGATTACTGTAGTTTGTGACATTCGTCATTTTTTTTTATGAATTATTGTTTTATTATTATTCAGTAATTCATTTTATTAATAAAAAAGGAGGAATTAAAATGAAGAAGAAATTTATGGTTGTGGCATTTTTTATTGTTGTGCTTCTATTTTCGGGGATATTAAATGCTGAAATTATTCCGGGAAGTTCAAAAACAAATGATAATGTTGAGTTGCAGAACTCTTTTATTGGTTTGGATAAACAAAGTAATTTTGTTACTGTATCCGGAGATTACCTTTATACTACTACAACATATACGTTCGCAGATATCGTTGTATTTAGTTATTTTGATAGCACTGAATTTTCTCTATATAATTATCTGGGAACGAAAATTGATTCGGTAGTATTAGGTATGAATAGTTACCATGTATTTTCACCAGGAAGTGGTACCTATATGATTCAAGGGACAAGATCATTTACACTTTTAATTGGTGATCCTATAACCAACTCTGTAATGGGATATTTTGCAGTGGATGAATCCGGACGACCTTTGTCAACAAATTTAAATACTTTTATGCCATCATCTGAGTACTCAGGAGAACATTTTATTGTTTTTGCGTATTCTAACAATACAGCATTTCAAATTAAAGACATCTCTACAGGAAGTGTAATTGCTACAGGAATATTAGAAGAAGGAGATCATTATCAACTTGATGGATATAATGATACATTTATTAATGTAACATCAAATAAACCGATATCCGCATTAAGTTATACTGATCAGGGATATTTTATTCCTTCAACTAACGGTACATTTGCCGGAAATAGATTCTTTGGTTTTTCAGGATATGTCAGTAATTGGCCCAACGGCATTATAATAACTGCTTATAATGATTCTACTTCATATACAATATATAATTTTACTGCTGATGATACAACAACAGGAATTCTTAATAAAGGTGAAGTTTATGCGAAAGTAATCTATAATGATACTTATTGGGAGGTGGTAACATCAAATAATTGCACCGTGTGTAATACTCCTTATGCTTATTATAGTAGTAGCTATTATTATTTAACTAGGCAGATAGATGAAGAAGGTTTCGGAATAGGTACAAATTTTTATACACCTGTTATTCCTGGTGATTTTAATATTTTTTCTTATGAAGATAGTAATATTGTAA
>JAUVLI010000027.1 GCA_030600775.1 Fidelibacterota bacterium
TGAGGAAAAATATGAAAAAGTTACTAATATTCTATTTTATAATTTTATTAAGTGTTTCTACACTATTTTCCCAAACATTAATACCAAAAATAACTACTGAAACCAAGTCCATCAAACAATCATATTTGAAAGATATCGAAAATTTGAAAAATTCATTAGAACAATACATTAAATCTAATTCATTTAGTGACGATATCTATAAAATTGATATTCCTTTTACTATTAAATTATTTATTGATAATATTGATGAATCTGGCAACGAAATTAAGTATGTATGTAAAGCGATTATAACCAATGAATACGATCAAAGATTTTTTGAGCAAGGATGGATATTTCCTTATAATACAGGTACTCCGATCATGCGTACTGGTATGTATAACCCAATTACGAGTGTTATTGATTTTTATGGATATATGATTATTGGTACCGAATTAGATGCAATATCCTTGATGGGTGGAAACTCAATCTATGCAAAGGCAAGAGAATCTGTTGAGAAAGGTAAAATAAGTCAATGGCCCCAAGGTTGTAACACAAGAATTAAAAAGTTAGAAGAATTAACTGAAAATTATCGTCTAAGAAAAGCTCGATATTATTATACATTAGCAACATGGGATGCAGAAGATGGTAAATTGAATTCTTCAAAAGAAAATTTAAACAAATCGCTTGATTTTATTGAACAAATACTTACACTACAAAAAAAAGACAGATATACACGAATTTTCATTGAACATCATTATAAAGAGGCAGAATTTTTTGTTGAGACATTACAAGATACATTTTTCTTGCCTAATTTAAGAAAAATATCGTCTGAGCATGAAAATTATTTCAATAATATTTCTAAAAAATTTAATCAATAGATTTTAAAATATCAGAAAATGGTATCTCACCTTTTCTAATCAAGGAAAGTTTATTATTCTCACTAACCTTTACGATTGTGCTTATATTGGGGGCTTTTTTCTGTTCAAGCTCATCGTCTTTAATGTAAATATTAACTTTTTTAGAGAATATTTTTACAATTTTAAAAATATTAGTAATTGGTGTTTCACCACTTAAATTAATACTCGTAGATATTATTGGTTTATCATATTTTTTCATTAATTTCATACAAAAAGCGTGATCTGGAATTCGATAACCGATATAAATATTCTCACTATAAAGACATTTAGGTAAAACATCCTTTTGGGTTGGCAAAATCAATGTGATAGCTCCTGGTAAAAAATTATTAACAATTTTCTTAATTGTATCACTTAAAATTACTTTTTCAAATAAATATTCCTTTGATGGAACACAAATACTAAAAGGAATTTTACTTTTACGATTTTTTAAATTTTTAATCTTAGCGATTGCTTCTTTTGAGAAAGCACTCGCACCAAACCCATAAACAGTATCGGTTGGATAAACAATTACACCATCATTTTTCAAGATATTTATTGTTTTAACTAATATTTTATCAATATTTTGAGAGCTGTCATATATTTTCATTTTATTTTCTCTATTTGCTATTTTAAATTACAATTTTTATTTTTTCAAGTTTCATTGTTACAAATTTTCAAGTTTACAAAATAATACTAATTTAAAATTAATACAAGTATAAATTACCTAATTTGAAATTAAAAACAATGTAAAAAAATAGAAAACAATCTCGAGAAACTTCAAAATAAAAAATATAAGAAATTATTTTTTATCCGCGTTATCACTCAATCAGATGTTACTTTATCTTGTTTCCAGAAACATTATCACCAATAATAACTGCTAAATCTAAAGAATCATACAATCACATTTAAAATATGAGAAAAAAGAATTGGAATTGTGAATAATTATCAATATAATTGATTTAGTTCTTTGCTATTGTTTTAAAGGATAGGAGTATTGTTTATGAAATTAAAAAAAGAATTAGGGTTTTTTGATGTCTTTTGTATAGCTTCCGGGTCAATGATAAGTTCGGGATTATTTGTACTTCCTGCCATTATTTACTTTAAAGTAGGCCCTGCAATAATTATTGCATATATTTTTGCAGCAATACTTATGATTCCGGCAATGATTTCTAAGACAGAATTAGCAACCGCAATGCCTAAATCTGGAGGAACGTATTTTTTTATACACAGAAGTATTGGTTCTTTTTTCGGAACTTTTGCTGGTTTGGCTTCTTGGATTTCTTTAAGCTTAAAAAGTGCATTTGCTCTTCTTGGAATAGGTCTATTTTTACAACCTCTTTTTCCAGAAACTTCTTTACAAATGGTTAAAATAATCGCCGTAAGTTTTACTATATGTTTTACTATTTTAAATATAATTGGAGCAAAAGAAAGCGGAAAATTTCAAATTACTTTAGTATTTGTACTCATTGGTATTTTAATATTTTATATTTTTTCAAATTTAAATCATGTAGATGCTCAAAAGTATATTCCTTTTAATCCTTATGGTTGGCAATCTATTTTTACAGCAACGGGCATGGTTTTTATATCTTTTGGTGGACTTACAAAAATAGTTTCACTTGCCGAAGAAATAAAAAACCCCAAAAAAAATATTCCTAAAGGTATGTTCGCTGCATTTTTAATTGTAACTTTACTTTATATCTTAACCATATTTATAACCGTTGGTTTATTAAATAATATAGAATTCCAACAAACTTTTAATCCAATTTCACTTGGAGCTTCAAAATATTTTGGAAATTGGGGGTATTGGATACTATCTATTGCTGCGATATTAGCTTTTATTACTACTGGTAATGCAGGTTTATTTTCATCCTCACGAATTCCATTTGCTATGTCTAAAGATAACCTTTTACCTTCTTTCTTTTCAAAAATTAGTTTAAAACTTAAGACACCAGTAATATCCATTTTAATAACTTCATTTTTTATGATTTCTGTTATTATTCTTCTTGAACTTGAAAATTTAGTAAAAGTTGCTTCTACAATGATGCTGATACTTTTTCTTTTTGTAAATTTATCCGTAATTTTAATGAGAGAAAGTAAAATAATAACATATAGACCATCCTACAAATCTCCTTTTTATCCATATTTACAAATTATAGGAATAATTATTTATCTATTCTTAATTATTGAAATGGGAATATTTCCATTATTAATTACTTTTGCTTTTTTCATTCTTTCTGTTTTATGGTATTTTTTATATTCAAAAAGAAGAAATTTAAAACAATCAGCACTTATATATATCGTAGAACGAATAAGTTCAAAAAAAATAAAAACTTCTGCTTTAACCGATGAATTAAAAAATATTTTATTTGAAAGAGATGGTATTATTGAAGATAAATTTGATCGTATTATAAAAAAAGCGGAATTTATTGATATAAAAAAAAATATGGATAAAAATAGTTTATTTAAAACTATTTCAAATATTTTTGCAAAAAATACAAACACATCTTCCAAAATAATTTATGATTTATTACAAGAAAGAGAAAATACAAATAGTACTGTAATATATAAGGGCATTGCGATTCCACATATAATAATTGAAGGTGAAAAAATATTTGATATCGTAGTAGTTCGTTCACAGCAAGGAATTGACTTTGGAAAAAATACTTCCCCTGTTCATATAGTATTTGCTTTAATTGGCACAATGGACGAAAGAAATTTTCATCTACAAGCTTTAATGTCAATTGCTCAAATAATTCAAGATAAAAATTTTATGAATAATTGGGAAAAAGTAAAAAGTATTGAAGATTTGAAAAATTTAATCTTATTATCAGAAAGAATAAGGAAAGATAAAATTTGACCAAATAAATATTCTTATAATATGGCATAAATAATTAATGGAGTATCACTTTTGCGATTTTTTAATTTCTTTTCCTTTCTCTGTTCTTAATTGTATCTTTGCCTACCTTGTAGCAAATTGTATTAAGATAAAAAGATTTTATCATCTTTTATTTTAAAATTTTGCTAGTCGATTTGAGATATCATTTAATCTGTATTCTATCGAATTTAAAATCCAAAATTCAAAATGATTAACTTTTGATTGCTGATGTATCATCCATATTATCTTCATTGAAACAAGCAAAATACCTATTTCAATTGAAAATAACGATGGTAAAGGAATTTCAATATGTAATAAATGTCTTGAAATATCAACTATAAATAATAAAATAATAGCTACAATAAATATTACAGAAATTGTTTTATCTCTTTTTACTGTATTTTTCCCACCAATTTCACCTACAAGTTTTCTAATTTTTTCCTTTTCTTCTTTAAATTTTTTCAGTTCTTCTCTTAATTGATCATTTTCATTTTCATACATAATTAATTTCCTAATATGTTAAAATTTCTCTTATTGTTCTTTTTATCTTTTGTTTCGGTTTTCCCGATAATTTATGAAACCTTAAATATTGTTCTGGATATGTTTTGACAATTTCTTCGTATTCTTTTAATACTTTTCTCATAATAGAATTTATAGATACTTCATTTATTTCATTGTATTTACCCACCTTTATCTTCTTTACGATCAGATGATATTTCATATTTTCAATAATATAGGCTCCAAGATATATTGGTACATTTGTTCTTAAATGTAACACAGCAACACCTTTGGGAATTGATGTTTCTTTTCCTAAAAATTTAACTTCAGTTCCTCTTTTATGTGCATTTTGATCAACAGCAATCACCAATATTCTATTTTCATTCAATTCATTTTCATAATTATTACTATTATTCTTAATATTAACATGTCTTAAATTATTGCCAAATTTATATCTATGATCGATAAAATATTTATCTGTTTTTTTATTTTTCATTGGTTTATAAAGAACACTGAATTTGAATTGTTTGATGTTTAAATAATCTATATATGTTTCCCAAAGACCGAAATGTAAACCCGATAATATTATTCCTTTCCCGTTCATTAATTCTTCAGTAAATAATTCTTCTGCCTTTGTATTCGTATCTAATATTTTTTTTCTCATATATTTTCTGTTTGCGATAAAATAGGTTGCAATCATATATCCAAAATGTCGGTATGTATTATGAATGATAGTTAATTTTTCCTCTTTAGATTTCTCAGGAAAAGCAATACATAAATTATTATATGCAATATTTAATCTATAAGGAAAAAATATCCAAATAAATGTACCTAATCTAAATCCCATCCATTCCACAATTCGCGATGGGAAAATTGAAAAAAAATATTCAAATAGTTTTATTAAAATAAATTCTAACCAATAGGATAATTTCATAAAATATTTTCCATTTATTACATTATTTACATCAACTTAACTTAAGCCATAAGTATATTTAGCATATTTTATTTAAAGCAATTATTCTGAAAATTACACCGATAAAAAATCATTTATCTTATCTATTTTTACAGTTTTTGCTTTTCCACTCTCCATCGTTTTAATATTTACTTCACCCGATTGTAATTCGTTTTCTCCAATAACAATAGAATATTTTGCTCTTTTTTTATTCGCCTCTCGCATCATTGCTTTCACACTTCGTCTTTGTAAATCCATATCAACAGAATGTCCATTATTTCTAATTTCTTTTACAATTTGCATCGCTTTATTTCTGACATTTTTATTCATTATTGCAATATAAATATCTAATTCTTCTGACTCATTTTTAAAAAGATTTTCTTTCTCCATTGCAATCATTAACCTTTCCATACCGGCAGCGAATCCAACTGCAGGAGTAAATTTACCACCAAGATCTTCAACCAAATTATTATATCTTCCACCACCACATAATGCATCTTGCGAGCCTAAATTTTCGCTCCGAATTTCAAATATCATATTTGTATAATAATCTAATCCTCTAACCATGGTCGGATCAATTTCATAATTAATATTTAATTGATCAAGTAAAGATTTCACTTCTTCAAAGTAATCTTTTTCATCATTTGATAAGTGATCTATAATTAATGGTGCATATTCATTCATAATTTTTTTACAATTACTATTTTTACAATCAAACAATCGTAAAATATTTTTATCAAAACGATTTTTACAATTTGCGCACATTTTGTCTTTGTAAGGGAATAATGACTCCTTTAAAATTTCTATATATTTATTTCTATTTTCTTTTTTACCTAAAGTGTTGATATACAAAGTCCAATTTTTAAGTCCTAATTTTGTATAAATAGTATAAGCTAAATCAATCAATTCAACATCGGATTCAGGATACGCAGAACCAAATATTTCACTTCCAAATTGATAAAACTGACGATATCTACCAGCTTGTGGTTTTTCTTGACGAAATAATGGGCCATAATACCAAATTTTATGTATAGATGAAATTTGTTGAAAATTATGTTCAATATAAGATCTGACTACAGATGCAGTTAATTCCGGTCTCAATGTCAAACTTTCTTTACCTTTATCCAAAAAAGAATACATTTCCTTATTTACAATATCCGTAAATTCACCAACACTTCTACTAAATAACTTTGATTTTTCGAATATAGGAGTTCTTATCTCTAAAAAATTATATAATGAAAATATTGATCTTAATTTATTTTCTACTTCTTGCCATTTATAAATTTCAGAAGGTAATAAATCATAAGTTCCTTTTACCGATTTAATTTTATTCTTCATCTAAATCAATCATTCCTCCTGTTAAGTCCTTTGCTTTTTGTAAATATTTTACAGGAATATACAATTTAATTGAAATACCAATCGGAGATCCACCTTTAACTAAATACGCTCCTTCGAAAAAATCATTTTTTATAAAATATGGAATATCGTTTTTATCTAATACTTCTGAAACCATTTCAAAATATGTTGCATTGACAAATTGATATAACAAAATCCAATGTACATTATCTTCATGCCTGATATGTTTCAATGAATTTACTAATTTAACATGATGATCGGGACACACTTGGACTTCGTCATTAAATTCACTTCTACAAATTGGACAATATTTCATTTCATTCTCCTTTTTTATTTTTCATTTTATTATTAAGATAATTTAGAAAAGCCAATCTTCAAATCATTATATGTTTCATTTAAGCTATCTACAATAACTTTTGTATGTCCTATTATTGGCATAAAATTTGTATCTCCTTCCCAACGCGGAACGATATGTTGATGTAAATGATCTGCAATTCCAGCACCGCCAATACTTCCAATATTCATTCCAATATTAAATCCCTGAGGATTTAATACATTTTTCATAACTTTTATCGATAAATTTGTCAATTCAGCAATTTCATTTCTTTCAATTTCCTTTAGCGAACCGTAATCTGAAACATGTCTATATGGAACTACCATTAAATGGCCGTTATTATATGGATAAAGATTCATTATTACAAAAGAATACTCGTATCGAATTAAGATCAGATTTTTTTTATCATCATTTTGCTTAATTCGATTACAGAATACGCATCCCTTCTCTTTTTCTCTTTTCACATATTCCATGCGCCAAGGTGACCACAACAATTTAATTTTATTTTTCATAATTATAATAAAAATTTTTGATAAGGTTTATTTATTACCTTCTTCTCTTTCTTTTTGATAATTTTCAATTATTTTATCTTGAACTTCTTTAGGAACAAATTCGTAATTAGAAAATTTTCTTTTATAATATGCACGTCCTTGTGTTAATGATCTTAAAATATTTGAATATTTATATAAATTCGCTAATGGAACTGTAGCATTAATAATTTGGAAATGTCCGTCCGAATTCATTCCTTTTATTTTTCCTCTACGAGACGAAATGTCACCCATAACATCGCCCATATGTTCTTCGGGTACAGTGATCTGTATATCATAAATAGGTTCTAATAATACCGGATTACCATTAAGAAAAGCCTTTTTAAATGATTCTCTACCAGCAATTTGGAAGGCAATATCTTTTGAATCAACTGGATGTTGTTTTCCATCTACAACAGCTGCCTTCACATCAATTACTATATTTCCTGAAAGCGGACCATTTTTACATGCTTGCATCACACCTTTTTCAATTGATGGAACAAATACTCTATCAACATTTTGTCCTACTAATTTACTTTCAAATTCAATTCCTTTTCCTCGTTCATTTGGTTCTATTTGTAACTCTACTTCACCAAACTGCCCTGCACCACCACTCTGTTTCTTATGTCTATATCTTCCATTTGTTGTCTTCCTAATTGTTTCTCTATATGGAATTTTTGGTTCAATTTGTTGAATTTCAATATTAAACCTGTCCATTATTTTATTGATTGATGCCTGAAGATGAATTTCTCCTAAGCCAGATACCAATGTTTGTTGCAATTCGGAGTCTACTTTATAATGAAAAGTCGGATCTTGTTCACCTATTTGCGATAATCCAGCCCCAATTTTCTCTTCATCACCTTTTGATTTTGCTACAACTGCTACTCTTATTACAGGTGCCGGAAATTTAATTTCTTTAAATAAAATTGGATTTTTTTCATCAGATAAGGTATTATTAGTATGACTATCCTTCAATTTTACAGCTACTCCAATATCACCGGCATGCAATTCACTTACCTCATTTCTTTTTTTGCCATTTAATGTATAAATAGTACCAAACCTTTCAGATTGATTTGTCTGGATATTTTTTAATTCGGACCCAGGTTTTAATATCCCTGAAAACACTTTAAAATAAGAGAGATCGCCTATACTGGAATCATTCGTTGTTTTATAAATAAAAATACTTGTATTTTTATTTTCTAAAATTTTGTGTGTTATTCCTTCTTTATCAGAATTTTCTGTATCTAATTTACTCATTGCTACAGGAGATGGATAAAAATCAGAAATAATTTCAATTATTCTTGATACACCAACATTGGATTCTGCAGCAGTTGCTATCAATGGAACAAATTCTTTATTAATAATTGCTTTTTTAAAACCTGTCTTTATTTCATCAGCCGATAATTCACCTTTGTCAAAATATATTTCTAATAATTCATCATCTGATTCAGCTATCATTTCAATCATTTGTTGATATAGCTCATCTGTTTTTTCTTTATATTCTGCTGGAATATCTTCTTTTTTATATTTCCCCTTATTATCAAAAACAAGCATTTTATTTAATACTAAATCTATTACTGAATCTATTCCCGGTCCTGTTTTTACGGGAAATTGAATTGGAAATATGCGATCAGTAAATCGTTCTTTAGCTTTTTCAACTATCTCATCAAAATGTGTGTGTTCTTTATCTAACATATTTATTGAAATCAAAGGAATTGCACCAGCTTTCCTTAAATAATTCCAAGAAAATTCCGTTCCGACTTCAATTCCTGCAGTTGCACTAATACTCAATATTCCAATATCCGAAACATGAACAGAACTAACGACTTCCCCGGCAAAATCCATATATCCCGGAGTATCAATAATATTAAATTTTAATTCGTTGGTTTCAAAATGCATTAAAGAAGATGACATTGATATTTGTTTTTCAATTTCACTTTTTGAATAATCAGAAATAGTGGTCCCTTCTGTAATTGATCCAATTCTGTTAACTACTCCTTGAGAATACAATATTGAATCGGCTAAAATGGTTTTTCCACTTGTGGAATGTCCTACAATTACAATATTTCTCAATTTATCTGGCAAATAGTTCTTCATTATTTTCCTCCAATCTATGTTGTGTTTTTTCTTCTTAGTGATTGCCTTGCTATCTTTCCTGTTGCATTTTTAGGCAGATGATCTAAAAATGCAAATTCATCTGGAATTTGATATTTTGGTATTTTATTTTCCAAAAATGAAACAAGTTCTTTTGAATTTATTACTCTTTTGTTAGTTGTAACAATATTTGCTACTATTTTTTGTGTTGTCTTATTTAGTTGAGCACCAACTACAGCAACTTCCTTTATCAAATTGTGTTTATAAAGTTCATTTTCAATTATTTCTGGATAGACATCAAATCCATTTTTATTAATCCTATTTATTTTTCTATCAACAAAATAAAAATATCCATCCATATCTTGGTAACCAAGATCTCCCGATTGATACCAACCTACTAAAATACAACTGTCTATTTTTACATTTTTTGAACAATATTTTTTTACTATATTTGTATCTCTTATACAAATTTCCCCTATTTCATTTGACCTTAAAAATTCTTTATCTTCCATTATTGCTACCGAAATGTCATGCAGTGGTATTCCAATAGAATCTATCTTTTTTTCATTTGTATTAACTAATATTATTGGTCCTGCCTCGATCATTCCATAACTTTTATAAATAGGTAAATTATAATTTTTTAGAAAATATTTTGTAACTTCAGGTTTCACTCTTCCACCGCCACTAATGCAAAATTGAATAGGATCAATATTTTTTAATGAATCATTTTGAGTTATTTTTTCATAAAAATTAGGTGTTGCAATGAGAATTATGTCCTTCCTATCAGATACACTATCAATGTTGTCTAAATTATCCGAAATAATAATAGGAATCCCTGTTATAAGAGAATTATTTATGATCGATGTCATTGAAAAATAGTGTGAAAATGGAAACTGAGCATAAATTTTATAATTTTCTTTTATTAAAAGTGCACTATTAAAAGCATTAGCATTATCTATAAGCGCCTGTTGATTATAAATTACACCTTTAGTCGGACCTGTTGATCCTTCGCTATAGAAAATAACTGACGGAGAATCATTCTCATTATTATAAGGTCCACCAAATAAAGCATGATTATTAAATTTACATAGATAATTGTTCGTAAAAGAGCTGTTATCTTCAAGTGAAATAAAAATATTAACATTATCCAAAATTTCTGTCGCAGTAATTATATCATTTTCATATTTTGTAGAAAATATTAAACATTTTGATTCGCTATCACTTAATATCTGCCGAAGTGCTAATGATTTAAATTTTGTATTAATTGGAATCATTATTGCCTCTAAACGTAATAGCGCTAAATAAGTATAAATAAATTCACTGGAATTTTGTAACATCACTGCAACTCTCATTCCTCTATCAACACCTGCATTTTTTAACAAGCTTGCTACCCTTAAAGAATTTTCTAATACATTCTGAAATGTAAGTTCATTTACATTTTTCTTATCATAAATGAATATGTCATTTGGATTTGCCTTTGATTGCTTGAAGAATGTCGAATATATTGTACTGATGTTTCACCTTAATATTTTTCAAATATTTTAAAGATTATAATTTAATTATTTATTATCTAATTGTCAACAAATATTTTGAAACGAATTAAGTGAAAAATGAGGTTTGAAATGGGAAATATGTGTTTTTATTTGTATCATTCCATCAAATCATAAATATCAAATAATACACTTTCTTGGTCTATCCAATTATATTTCAATTCAAAATTTTTCTCTCCGTTTTTACCAAGTTTCTGCAATTTATTATCATTATCTAAATATTTTCCAAGCTTATTTACAATGTCATTCGTATTAAGTTCATCAACAATAATTCCTGAACTTGTCTTTGCAACTATTTCTTTTACATAATATAATTCAGAAGCAATAAATGGAATTCCAACCGACATATATTCAAATATTTTATTCGGAAAAGCGAATAGAAAATTATCTGTATATGGCAAAATTGCCCAACCTATATCACTATTTTTCAAAACTTGATGAACTTCATGATGAGGAATTGCCGGCATAATTTTGAAAAATTCTTTATAACTATCTGAAAAAATATTATAAAATGATATATCATCGAATTCACCTGAACCGATTACTAAGAATTTTATTTTATAGCCCCTTTCTCGCAATATTTTTGTGGTAAAAATGCCTAATTCTAAATTCCTTTTTATAGAAATCTGTCCAACATAGATCATCAACAGATCATTCCCTTTGAACTTCTTGATTTTATCTATCAATTTGTCATTTTTAACTTCGTCAAACACATCTTCATTTGGATAATTTTGCACCTCGTAAGTATTTCCATTTATTTTAAGAAAATTTTTATATAAATCCGGAGTTACAGTGATTACAGCATCAACTTTCCTTGAATAGTAATTTTCTGTAAATTTCAATATGAGACCAAAAATATTTTTAATAATTTTATTCCGTTTTGAAAATAGTTTAAAGCATAAATAATGATCTTCATGAACATCATAAATTGTTTTCACTCCAGATTTTCTAAATTTATTTGACATTCTTAATATAAACGGATCGTGTATATGTAAAATATTCGGTGCTTCACTTTTAATAACATTTTTTATAGATCTGCTCATCTTAATTACATTATCTTTTATAATTGTAATTAATTTTATTCCTTTATAGTAACTAGTTCCTACTTCTTCCCCAACACCAATGATAGTTATGTTTTTATATCTTTTTTTTAAACTTAATGCCTCACGATATAATATTCTATCATCATTTGGAGAATGAGTTATTGATGCATGAACAACTTTAGTATTCAAGTTATGATTTTTGCTAGAATTTGTTTTAATAACTTTAAATTCCTTTACTTTAAACAATTATCCATTTCAATAATCATCAATTTTATTATTCTCTTTCAAAAAAAGGTAATGCTTAATTTTTCCTTGTGTTCTTGGCGGTTCATTCTTTTCAGTCTCACTTTCCCGGACAGACTTCCTCTAAAAACGAATCAACCTTTCCTTTAAACGATTTGTCAAAATGAATGGCAAATTCACCTGCTAATTTCTTTGCTCTTGTATCATAATCATTTTTGTCTTTCCAAGTATTTTTGGGATCTAAAATATCTTCAGATACTCCGAGACATGTCAAAGGGATATTCAGTTTAAAATTAGGTTCCTTTTTATACTCAACATTATTCAATTCATTTGATAAAACAGCATTTACAATCCTTCTTGTGACCATAATATCAAATCTTTTCCCTTCGCCATAAGGACCGCCTGTCCATCCTGTATTTATCAAATAAACAGCTGTTCCATACTTTTCAATATATTTACCAAACATCTGTGCATAATCATCGGGATTCCTTGGCATAAAAGGTTCTCCAAAAAATCTCGAAAATACGGTTTGCGGATCTACAATTCCTGTTTCAGTTCCTGCGAGCTTACTTGTATATCCCATTAAATACCAAAACATCGCCTGTTTCGTGCTTAATTTTGCAACCGGAGGCAAAACACCATTTGCGTCAGCAGTTAAAAATATGACCGTTTTAGGTGGAATGCTTTTTGATGATTTTTTAATATTTTTCAGAAATTTTAAAGGATAAGATGCACGTGAATTTTTTGTTAAGCGATCATCAAAATAGTCAAAAGCTCCATCAGGATACATCATTGCATTTTCGATAATTGCACCGTGATTGCGATAATCGTCTTTGTGCATAACTGCATCATAAATTTCAGATTCCTTTTTGGGATCGATATCAATCATTTTAGCATAGCAACCATTCTCAAAATTAAAAATACCGTCATCACTCCAACCATGTTCATCATCTCCTAACAAAGCACGATTTTTATCACCGGATAATGTCGTTTTACCCGTTCCTGATAGACCTAAGAAAATTGCAGAGTTACCATCTTTCCCTTCATTCGCACTACAATGAATTGGTAAAACATTTTTATCAGGTAGCAAAAAATTCATAGCAGTAAACATCAATTTCTTTACACTTCCTCCATAAGCAGAACCAATTACCACACCTCTTTTACTATCAAAATCAGACGCAATAATCATATCAGATCTAATCCTATCAGAGTAATTTTTATCTTTTAATTTGTCATAAGGCAATACAATTAATTGAAATTCATTATCTTTGAATATACTTTCTTTTGAATTATCTTGTTCTCTAAACATATTCAATGTAAACAAAGCTGTTAAAGAATTATCTGCCACTGTTTTTACTTTTAGTGCATATTTAGAATCAGCGCCAATAACTCTATTAGTTATAAATAATTCATTCTTTTCTCCAAGAATTTGAATTGCATCTTCCCAAATTAATTCAAAAACATCAGAATCAAGTGGAATATTATTTGGAGAATCCCAATCAATTTTATTTTCCGATTCTTTATTTTTCACAATATATGTATCTTTAGGTGAACGACCTGTTGATTCAACAGGTGTCCAGGTTGCAAGTGCTCCATTCTTTGAAATAAACGCATCTTTATTTTCGATACTTTTTTCAATTAATTTACTTCTTTTGGAATCAATCAATACATTTTTGTGTTCGTTTAATTGTTCATTTAATGATATCTTCATTTAATTTCTCCACATGCTAAATAAATATTTTCAAATAATTTCTCAATTTTAGATAATGGTGTCGAAGAAAAAGCAATTCTCAATTTATCATTTATGGCAATTACACCAGTATCGTATTTCTTTAATAATTTTTGTCGAACTTTTTCCGCATCAATTCCTTTCAATTTTAAACACATAAAATAACCGGAATTAAATGGTAAGGGATTGAAATATTTATTATCATATTTTTTCAGCACTTTCTTTACCATTTCATATCTACTTTTTAATATTTCATAATTTTCATTTTTCTCATTTTTATAATTGGGATCGTTAAAAGCATCTAAAAGAAGAGATTGGGAAAGATGACAAGCGTTAGAAATATTTCCTCGCACAGCACCAGCAACTTTATCAGCTAAAGCAGAATACAATTTTTTATTTCCTCCCTTTATACCAAAAGTAATAAACCCAACTCTAAATCCCCAAGCATAATCCTCTTTAGTAACACCATCAATTTTAACTGCTAAAACATTCTCATGAATTTCAGCCAATTTAGAAAATATTGACTCCAAGTAAATACCTTTTTCGTAAACTAAGCCAAAATAAGCGTCATCACTTGCCACAATAATTTTTTTCCCATTTTCGGCAGAATTCTTAATAACTTTGACGATCTTTTCGACTTCTTTTTTAGTCGGTGTATATCCTGTTGGATTATTGGGGAAATTCAATAATAATATTTTTTTATCTCCATCAAAGTTTAACATTTTTTCTAAACCATCTATATTAAATCCATCAGAAAATAATGGAAACTTTTTAATTTCTGCATTATATCCATTCTTGAAAATCAAATTATAATTTTCCCAATATGGATCAGGAATAATTATTTCATCTTCAACAAATAAATATCCAAAAATTGATATCCCGTGCGTAAGCCCATTCGCAATCACTGGTAAGCTAATATTATCGAATAAACTCGGATTTTTTTTAAGGATCATTTCTTTCCATTTTTCCCTTAATTTCAATTTTCCATAACTGGGCGCATAAGTAAAAATGTTCTTTTTGTTAAATTGTTTGGAAATTATTTTAAGAGTCATTGGCGATTTATCTTCTTCAAGTGCAATCCCAATTGTAGCGTTAATATCCTTACCCTTTGCTTCAGAACCTTGAATAAGCAATCCCTTTTTAGGAAAATATATTTCTCTTCCTTTCTTACTGAGAATTGAATAAATGGCCTTATTTTCATTCTTAATAATTAAATTCAAATTTTCTGCATTTTTATTCATTTTCCCTAACTTTTTTCATTTTTTAAAATATTTCTTATTTCTTTATTTTTTTCATTTTTACCAATATCAATAATTTTTTATAAGATACAATCTTAAATCCAAAATTCAATGCAAAATATACAATGATGAGTAAAATCTTTAATAAAATATTCTTAACCGAGAAGAAGTAGAAAATGAAAGCAACAAAACCTCCACTTAAGAAAATAATAAATATTTTATTCCATTCATAGGGGATTTTATACCATTTCCTTACAATAAAATAAGTCAAGCCAGCCATCCAAATATAAGAAAAAAGAGTAGAGTAAGCGGCTCCAATCATTCCAAAAATTTGGATCAAAATGGAATTTAATATTATACATATAATTGCAGCTGAGCCAGTGATGAACGGAAAAACCCAAGTTCTTTCAGTAAAAAATATTGGCGGTTGGAAATTAATATACAAACCGAGAAATATATATGAAGCAAGTATGATCGGCACAACAGATTCCGCTTGCCAGTAACTTTCTCCAAAAAAAGTAAATGTGCCAAAATTAAAAGTAATAATATTATGTATAAAAAAGCTCACTACCAAAAAAACACTGATCATAACAAATGAAAAAATTGTCAAAACACGCGAAAAAAGTTCGGGTGCTTTTGGGTCATTATCTTTACTTAGAAAAAACGGCTGCCAAGCAAATTTGAATGCCGTAACTAATACTAACATAAAAATACCGAGTTTGTATCCGGAAGAATAAATCGCCTGAGTTTCCGTATCTGTAAAAATTTGTAACATATTTCTACCTACAAGTTCCAATATCATCGTTGCAATTCCACTAAATATAAAAGGTGTGCCAAATTTAACCATTTTTTTCCACAATTTTGAAGGAATATTGAAAGTCCAATTTTTGATAGATAATGGAATTAATACAATGAAACTAAATCCAGATGCAATGATATTACTGATAAGTGCAGCTTCAATCCCCCATTTTAAATAAACAATTAAGATAATATTAGATATTAAATTGATTGATACATTAACTATACTGATAGTAATAAAAACCAACGATCTGTTTTCCATTCGCAAATATAATAAAGGAATTGCTGTAAATGTATCCAAAAATAAAATTATAGCTGCATATTTAATGAATAAACCATATCCATCTAATCCTGGCAAGAATGAAGCAATTGGATCGGAAAAAAAGAAAATGCAAACTGAGAAGAGAATACCGGTAACTATTAATGAGGCAATTGCTGTGCTAAAGACCGAATTTTTGCTAAAATCTTTCCCTTTTTTGGAGAAAAATCTTAAAAATGCAGAATCAATGCCATAACGGTAAATGACATTCATAAAAGCAATATCAACAAACACAAGTGAAATTATACCAAATTTTTCAGGCAAAAATACATTAGTGTAAAAAGGAGTTAGAAAAAATGGGATAAGACGCGTTAAAACATAACCGAATCCGTAAATAACAGTATGTTTCCCTAATTGTTGCATTTCTTTGCTCAAATGAATCCCTCTTTATTTTAAATCAATTGCAAATGTATCTCTGAATATTCCATTCGCTCCAAATGATTCCTTAAAGCGAGCAAGTCCGAAATTTGGTTCCATATTTACAGTGAAAATACCATAATCAAAATATTTAAATTCCCTGTGAATACTATCTTCAATAATTTCCTTGAATAATAAATTAACCGATCTGTATTCCTGATATTTTTCATCATGTGATATATAAAAAGCTAAAGTAACTAAAGAATTTGTATCAAACATTACTGTTCCGGCAACCATTGTATCTTTTAAAAATGCTCCATAAAGACGAATCCTATTTGGATATATTTTTGCGATTTTAATTAATTCTTCTAATGAATGAGTTGGCTCAACATTATGTCTAATCTTCAAATTATTTTTTAATATTTTGTAAAATTTTTCATAATCATTACTTAATCGGACTTTTATACCCTTTTTTTCAGCTTTTCTGAACGCAGTTCGTGATGTCTGTTTAAATTTTTTCACATTTTCTTCTATCGTATTTTCTAATAATAATGTTGATGAAATCTCTCGTTTTAAATATAAAAAGTGATTCATTATCAAAGCAAATTCAATATAATTTGTCATTTTTTTATTATAGATCATCGGTGGAAGAGTCAATATTATTCTGTTTATTTTTTCACTTTTTGCATATTTTATCAAACTCTCAACAATATCAAAAGATATTCGAATTGACTGATCACAAGGATAAACGATCCCTCCATAACTTGCGCCCTTATGTGAATGCAAAATTTTCATTCCTGATTGATCATATTCTACTGCAGGCAGCAAACCGACAATTTTACCTCTCTGTTCAAATAATAATGAATGGTCAACAAATCTATCTTTGGGATGATAGTCAATAAATTTTCTTTCGTGAAATATTGTACCATTATTTGAATTTTTTACAAATTCATCCCACTCATCTTTATTTTTCTGATCATATTTAATTATTTTTATCATTTTTTCTCTTCTTTTTTTTGCATTTTTTTCCATATTCGAATATTTTCCAAAAGTTCCTCTTTTGACTTAACGAAATTTACTTTATTCGGCAATGATTCTATAAAATATTTCCCATATTCTTTAAAACTTAATCTATTATCTAAAAATAAGGCAATTCCTTTATCATTTTTTGAACGTATTAATCTTCCAAAACCTTGTTTAAACTTTATTATTGCTTCAGGTACCGAATAGTGCATAAAAGGGTTTCCACCATCTTCTTGAATTTTTTCAGAAATTGCCTGAACTACCGGTTCGCTCGGAACAGCAAAAGGTAATTTAAGCATTGCTAACATTTCTAAAGAATCACCAGGAATATCTACACCTTCCCAGAATGATTCAGTGCCAATTAAAGTTGCGGATCTTAAATCTTTAAATCTTTTTAATAAAGCACTTCTTGAAGCAGAACCAATTTGGTAAATTAATGGAATATTTGAATTTCTATAAGGATTTTTCATGTTGTCAATTAAATTTACTATTGAATAATACGAAGTAGTTAAAACAAGTGTTCCGAATTTAAATTCTTTATTTATTCCCGAAATTAATTCAGCAACATTTTTGTCATGTCTTTTATTCCCCGGCTTACCTAAATAAGTAACAACCCAGATTGAACTTTGCTTTTCATAGTTAAATGGTGATTGATATAATTTTGTTATTAATCTCTTAT
>JAUVLI010000129.1 GCA_030600775.1 Fidelibacterota bacterium
ACATCAAAAGATCTTATCTTTTTTAGTACTTTTAAAATTATCATTAATACCATAGGAACAATTACAAAAAAGACAATTGCAACAGTAAAAAATAGAAATTTTTGAGCGATGGTATTATTTACATCACAAAAGATGATCAGCAAAAATGTGATTAATGAATTAAAAACAGGGAAGAATATTGTTGACACTATTTCAGCTATTTTATCTTTTGTATTTGTTGAGCTATTATTCATTTATTTATTTATTCCTTTTCTGTCATTTTGAAGATTTTACCACAATGCTCACTAAGTGAATTAAATGTTATCTTTATACAATTTTAAATTCGTGGTTATAATTTATATATTTCCCCATATTTACTTTCCAAATATTCCATAAATGGTTCAACTGACATTGAGCTTCCGACGACTTTTTGAATTAATTCATCGGGTAAATATTTCCTTCCATATTTATGTACATTTTCATTTAACCATTTTTTGAGAGGCAACAATTCACCTTTTTGAATTTTCTTATCAAAATCGGCGATTTCTTCAGATGCCTTTTGAAAAAATTGAGCTGCATAAAAATTCCCTAATGCATAAGAAGGAAAATAGCCAAACGCACCCATTGACCAATGAACATCTTGCAAGATACCATTTGCATCGCTATCGGGAATAATGTCAAAATATTCTTTCATCTTTTCATTCCATATTTTTGGTAAATCTTTTACAGCCAAACCTTCATTTATCAACATTTTTTCAATTTCATATCTGAGCATAATGTGCAGAGAATAAGTTACTTCATCGGCTTCAATTCTAATCAATGACGGTTTCACCACATTAATTGTTTTGAAATATTCATCAAGATCCATTGAATCAAATTGCGGAAAATGATCTTTTAGAATTGGTAAATATTTCTTCCAAAAATCTTTACTTCTACCAATTTGATTTTCCCATAAACGCGATTGACTTTCATGTATTCCAAATGAAGCCGCTTGACCAAAAGGACTTCCGAAATTTTCCTTTAATAATCCCTGTTCATAAATTCCATGTCCTGCTTCATGAATACTTGCAAATAAACTTGAAAGAAAATTATCTTCATGAACTCTTGTTGTCAAACGAACATCAGATGGATGAAAACTTATTGTGAAAGGATGAGCGGATTTATCTTGTCGTCCAGATTTCAAATCAAACCCCATATCCTTAATGATCTTCATTCCCAATTCCCATTGACTATCTTCGTCAAATTTTCCTTTCACTCTTTTTATTTTTACAGAAGAATTTTTTATTTTTTCAATTAATTTTATTAAGCGTGATCTCAATCCATTAAATAGATCGTCTAATTTTTCTGTTGTAATTCCCGGCTCAAATTGTTCCAGCAATGCATCATATCTATTTGTTGAATAACCATAATGATCCGCCTCTTTTTTCTTCATATCCACCATCTTTTTCAAATACGGTTCAAATAGTGAAAAATCATTTCGTTCCTTTGCTTTTATCCATTTCATTTGACTTTGAGAAGTTAATTCTGACAAATCTTCAACGAACTTCTGTGGCAAAGAATTCTCATAATGAAAATCTTTCCAGACGCGATCTAAAAATCTTTTATCATTATCATTGATCTCATTTGATAAAATTTTACCATTGTCAATATTGACAAATTTTCTTAATTCGTTTTGAAATTCATTACTAACTTGTTTTTGGTGCTTTAATGAACTTAAATATGAAATCTCTTTTGACCTTATTTCACCGCCATTTTCCGGCATATATGTCTCTTGATCCCAATGCAACAGAGAACTTATTGACTCTATTTTTTGCATCTCCAAAAGTAGCTCATTTAATTTCTTAAATTTTTCTCTCATGACTTCTCTCCTTTTGATAAATTATTTATTATGAAAAAAATTATCTAATTCTTCTAAAAATATATCATACGCTTTTTCGGAAAATAATACAAATCTCACTAACCTCAATGATTTACTTTTCAACAAAAAATCAATAGTTATATTTAACATTATTTCAGAACATTTGTATAAATTAAATCCACCTACACCGGTTCCAAAAGCAGGAAAAGCTAATGAATTCATTTTCATTTCTTCCACTTTTTTCAATGTATTTATAGTTGCTTTTTTTATCAATTCTTCATTCGTTTTCAAATCCTGTCCCATCACAGCTGCGTGAATTACTTTTTTACAACTCAATTTCCCAGATTGTGTAACAACGACTTCTCCGACATCAATCGGTCCTTTTTCTATTGCTTCCTCTTCAATAATTCTCCCACCAGCTTTCTTAATTGCTCCGGCAACTCCACCGCCCATCCAAAAATTATTATTCGCTGCATTGACTATTACATCAACATCTTGGAGAATAATATCACCGCGAACAATTTCTACTTTTCCATTTCCTATTTTTACTTTATGCATGGCGTCAACTCCTATCAAAATTATTTTCTGAAACTACCGTGATTTTATATTCCTTTGAAAATTTTTCAAACATAGCATTTCGCATATCAACCTTGTATTCCGTAAAATCATCTTCAAATTTTTGGTCAATTATTTTTCCAAATTGATAAATGGCTGAGTTTGCTTTTCCATCAGTATTTGAAATCCTTATTGTTCTTTGATGTGAATTCTGATCCATCTTCTTCTTTATTTCCAACAATAATTTTTCAATTCCCAAATCTCGTTTAGCTGAAATAAAAATTCCATCAGACAACTGTTTTTTAATCATTTCAATATTTAAATTATCGGGGATCATATCAACTTTATTATATATATTGATAAAATTTTTCTCAGGAATTTTAAACGCTTTCAGTTCATCATCAATCGTTTTTATATGTTGTAAAAAATTTGGATCGGAAATATCTATCATCTTCAAAAGCAAATCGGCTGATTCTACTTCTTTTAAAGTGCTTCTGAATGATGCAACTAATTGATGTGGTAATTTTCTAATGAAACCAACAGTATCACTTAAAAATATTGTATGTGATTTGTCAATTTCACATTTTCGAATTGTCGTATCCAATGTTTTAAATAGCTTGTTTTCAACAGCTACTTCTGCAGAAGTTATAATATTCATTAATGTTGATTTACCCGCATTTGTATAACCAACTATCGCTACATTAAAATGTTGACTTCGATGTTTATTCTGCGTTTCTCCCTGTAATTCAATCTTTTGAAGCTGCACTTTCAATTTCTTAATTTGGTTTCGTATCAATCGCCTATCCACTTCAATTTGCGTTTCGCCCGGACCACCTCGCATATCAATGCCACCTTTTTGTCTTTCCAAATGAGTCCACTTTCGAGACAATCGTGGCAACATATATTCCATCCTTGCAAGTCCAACTTGTGTCTTCGCCTCGTTGGTTTTTGCGTGCTCATTGAAAATATCAAGTATCAAAGAACTACGATCCAACACTTCACAATCATCTAATTCTCTTTGAATATTTTTCTGCTGTGATGGAGTTAATTCATCATCACAAATTACAATTTGAACATCTAATTCTTCAACTAAAAGTGCCAACTTTTCTAATATTCCTTTACCGACATAATGAACATTATGGACTTTTAGTCGTGATTGGATTATTGTGTCAACAACTTCAATTTCTAATGTCTGAGCAAGAAGATCCAATTCTTTTACAGAACTTTCTGTTGCTTCTTTTTTACCCGGAAGTGAAACTGCCACTAATATTGCTTTCTTAATTTTTGGTGTTATTTCATGCATTTATTTCCTTCTATTTTTATTTTATAATTGCTTGCCGGTTGCTAATAACATCATTTCTATTCCAAAAAATATCGCTGTCAAAATAAGAAAAAATTCATTTAATGATTTCCCCTGTTTTAACTTTTTAATATTTCCAAATGTCTTTTTATCCCATTTAATCATGGTACGATTTTTTCCATGAATTGTTTCTATTATTTTTTCACTCTCAGGAATATTCACGGAATAGATCAACTCTTCATCATTAAATTTCATTTTGTAGAATCCCGCAACATCTGTTTTTGTATAAACAGAATTGACTCTTTCATTTTCATTTTTAGTATTCGTTATTGTAAAATCCTGACCGTTATTTACAATTGGTTCATCAAGAATGATATTCGTTTTTGGAAAAAATATTGCTTGATGAATGAATGATTTTAGCAAACGAGTGAAGTAAGGGGAAAGCCCAAGCTCATTCCAAGAAAAATCAAATGGACTTAACAATGTATAAATTTTCAAATTTTTATCTTTGAATAATAATGATCTGCCATTTGATAATTTCCAGATATTTATTTTGTTATTTTTATTGGTTGTGTAATATTTTTTGACCTTTAATTGTGATTTCGAAAATTGTTTAAAATTATAATCAGATTTAATATATGCTAAAGTTAAAAAAGAAGACGAATTTTCATTTTGAGGTTTCATTAAATTCCCTGTATATTTTTGCCAATAATTATTTTTTATATTCTTTCCGGTTATTAAAATTATCGGTTTTTTTTGAGCAAATTTAATGAGTCTTTTTTTCTGAGCCGATGAAAATTTATACAAATTATTAAGAATTATTAAATCCGTTTCTTGAATATTATTACTTGATAATTCAGATGGAGAAATAGTTTCGGATTTTATTTCTTCAATTGCATCAAATACTAACGAAAGATAATTTTCATCTTCTGACTTTGTAATGTTTAAAATATTGATCGTTTTTTGTACAGGAAATGAGAAATAAATTGAGTTGTCTTTTTCATAGTCATCGCCTTCAATCGTAACCGTTCCCAAAATCCATTCCTCATTTTCCGGAATGAAACTAAAACTACCATATCCCTTCTCATCTAAAGTAACTTGACCAATTCT
>JAUVLI010000031.1 GCA_030600775.1 Fidelibacterota bacterium
AATCTCACAGATATAAGATCATTCAAGTAAGAAATATTCTTCCAAATGATAGTTGTGAGTGCACCGGTAAGCATTCCGGCAATTGCTCCATGTTTCGTAATTTTTTTCCAATAAAGAATCAATAATAAAACAGGTCCGAAACTTGCACCCAAACCCGACCACGCATAAGACACCATTGAAAAAACCATATCTTGTGATTTATAAGCCAATAGAAAGGAAATAGCTCCAATAATTATTGTGGCAATTCTACTGATCAAAAGCATTTTTTCGGGAGTAACTTTTTTCCTACCAATTTTATGATAAATATCTTCACTTATCGCAGAAGTTGTTACCAATAATTGTGAATCTGCAGTTGACATCATTGCTGCAATTGCGCCCGAGATCAATATCCCAGCAAGCCAAGTTGGTAATAAATGAGTTGCCATAAAAGGCATGAGTTTTTCAGGATCGGTAAATTGCTCTGTACCGTATAATTTTAAACCAATGATTCCTAAAAAGAAAGCTCCAAAAAAAGCAGGAATAGCCCAAGAAAATGCAATTCTTCTACCGATTTTCAATTGTGATGATTTGTTGATCGCCATATACCGAATTAATAAATGCGGTTGTCCAGTATATCCCAATCCCCAACTTAATCCGCTAATAATTCCTAATACAGCAAAAATTCCAACTTTATTTCCAACAAAAGATTGAAGATTTGGTGTCAAAGAATGAATTTCATTTACAGGCATACTATTCAATTCAATAAATCCCACAATTGGTAAAATCACTAAAGTTGCAAACATTAAAATCGCCTGCACAACATCAGTCCAAACAACTGCAAAAAATCCACCAAGAAGTGTATATATCAAAATAATTCCAGCTCCAATTAGCATTCCTTGAAGTTGTGATATTCCAAAAGTAACATTCAGAACTTTCCCGGCTCCACTAAATTGGGCTGCAACATAGAAAGTAAAAAAGAAAGTAATTATCAAAGATGAAATTAATCTTAAAGAATTTCCTTTGTCGTCAAAATAAGTTGAAAATAAATCCGGTAAAGTCAGAGAATTATATTTTCCAGCGAGTTCTCTTAACGGAATAGCAATGAATAACCATGCGAAAAATATACCAAGTAAACATCCAAATACTGCCCATATTTCCAAATAGCCAACTGCTAAAACTGCGCCCGGCAGTCCAATTAAAAGCCAAGCAGATTCCCCGCTTGCTCGTTCCGATAATGCAAGAGCCCAAGCACCGATTTTTCTATCAGCCAACAAATAATCAGCATGTGTTTTATTTCTTTTAAATGCCTTATATCCAACGAACAGTACTATAAAAAGATAAATAAATAATCCGATTGAAATTGAATTCATTTCATTACTCCCAAATATTTATTATTCTAATGCAATAAGGTTTCACGTAAAGTTTCAGAAACAACATCTTTTGCCTTAAATTTTATTTGTGTCCTTCGTGTCTTATTAGTATTCCTTGTGGTTAATTCTTCTCCTTACTCCATTCCCTTCCACATTGCATCCCAAGGCGGTAAAATAATCGGTTCAGTCTCAAGTGCTTTCAACATTTTTGCTGACAAATGTTTCTTTTCAATTATTGCACCATACATATATTTATCGAACCAATCATTGCCCAAAGTCCAATAACCGTCACGGCCTCTATCTTTTCCCCAAGAATTTTCTACTAACCATTTTTGCGGCTTATCATTTTTAATATCTACACCAATAAAAACCATCGCATGCGTTGGAATTGATTCATTGTAAAGAACTTGTTCTTTTCTTGTAAGATCAAAATTAATACCAAATAAACTTTCATAATCCTTAATTCCTCTTATCATAAAACCGTCATCGTCATATTCCTTTCCGACATCACAACCAAACCAAACGGGAGTATCATCCATAATTTGATCAGTTGTTAAGCTCTTCAAATCACTAACAGGTAAATTTAAAACGAACATATTTTCCTTATCAAACATATTTCTATCCAATTGCACTCTATATGTCTGGTAATATTCTTCCAATGGATTACTTAAAATATATACATATTTTTCTAAGTCAACTTTTACAATTTTTTCAGCAAATTTCTGTGGAGTATATTCTTTGTCAATCTTAACATCGCCGTCTGTATTTTTATATTTCCAAATAAAACTTTTCGGCGGTTTACCGAATGTCATTGCCAATAATTTATAAATGTCTTCAAGTGCATTTAGGCGAATCTCTTCATAATCTTCCGTAGTTGCATCTCCTGTATTATATGCATTAAATATTTTCGAAGCTGTTTGATACATTTTTTTTCTCATTAAATAAGATAAATCGCCGGTATGAGAACTCGTGTATGTTTCCGGCATTGCATATTGCGGAACAAGTCCGTATTTTTCGATCAAGTCAACAACCATATTCCACTGCCCGCCATCTCCAACTGCATGATTTAATATCCAATCGACTTCTCGACTTTCCGAATCTTTATCTTTCCACTTAATTATTTGATTTATGAATAGATTTGCTTTTTCTAATTTATCATAAAAAGATAAATAACTTTGAGAAAATTCAAAATTTTCAAGATCATATTTTTCTATCATTCGTGGACGAAAAATATTCAATCCGGCGAATAACCAACAACGACCGGTTGATTGCTGATTCGTAATCCCTTTTACATCTAACTTTTTTGTAAATAATTCATCCTGTTTAATGTAAGTTTCTCTGTCAACTGCCAAATCCTTAATACGATGATTTGCCAAAGCATTCATTATCGCTTTTTGATTACTTTCTCCTGATACACTTTTCTCAAAATTTTCTAAATTCTCATTTGTTATCGCGCCATTATTTTGGGCAAAAACAGTAACTGCAATAAAGAAAATCATAAAAAAATAGATTGATTTCATTTGTTTTCTCCAATTATTAATTTTCATTTTTCACTTAATTAAATTTAATCTATTTTTTTTATTTATCAAATAATTAATCACAAAACTTCATTATTATATAATTGTTTTTTTTGAAATGTTTTCGTATTTTCTAATGAAATTAAAAAGGGGAAGTATGCAATTAGGATTCATCGGATTAAAATTTTCAGGAAAAAGCACTTTATTTGAATTACTTACAAATAATCATTTTGAAAATGCTAAAACAGGTATTGGTGAAGTTAGACGAGGACAAGTTATTGTAACGGATGATCGCATACAAAATTTAAGCGAAATACATGAACCAAAAAAAACTATTTATGCAAAATTTGATTGTATTGATGTTATGGGAATTTCTTCGGAAAGTAAACATAATATCTCCGGAAAATATTTAGAATCAGTTAGACAAGTTGACGGATTAGTTGCTGTAATACAAATGTTTGAAGGTGTAAATTCCGACGGAAGTCAATTCAAAATTGATCCTATAAATAATATAAAATTGATTGAAGAAGAACTAATTTTTAGTGATTTGATGGTTTTGGAAAATCGCCTTGAAAAAGTAGAAAAATTAAAATTCAGAGCAGCTCCAATTTACGATCCAAAAGAACACGATGTTTTACTAAAATGTAAACAAATATTAGATAATGAAGAATCATTAAGAACTAATAAATTTTCCAAAGAAGAAAATAAATTGATGCGAGGTTTCCAATTTCTCTCTCAAAAAGAATTAATAATTGTTCTAAACTTTGATGAATCGCATTATTCACAAAGAGAAAAATATCAATTAGAAATAGAAAAATCATTTCCGAATAAAGCAATAACTTCCGTATCCGCATTGGAAGAAAAAGAGATCCAAGAATTAGATCCTGAAGAACAGAAAGAATTCATGCAGGAAATGGGAATTGAAGAACCTGCAATAAAACAAGTGATAAAAACCGCCTATAAAGGATTGGGATTAATCAGTTTTTTTACTGTTGGAAAAGATGAAGTTAGAGCTTGGACAATTAAAAATAATTCCAATGCCAAAGAAGCAGCGGGTGCAATTCATTCCGATTTGGAAAAAGGATTCATCAGAGCAGAAGTAATAAATTACAATGAATTTATCAAATATAATTCTATCACAAAAGCAAAGGAAAATGGTGCCGTCAAAATAGAAGGGAAAAATCACATTGTTAATGACGGAGATATTTTAAATATTAGATTTAATGTTTAATTTGTAAAAATATATAGGAGAAATATTATGCGTAAACTTTTAGTATTGTTATCCATTCTCATGATTTTTATTAGTTGTGAAAAAAATAAAACAGAAAATTTCACGAACTTCGGTTCAACAATTAATGAAACAAAATTCATTACACCTCAAGAACTGATTGCTCAAAAAGATAATTTAGAATGGAGAGAAGTCGCTGTAAAAGGTAAAATTATTTCCGTATGCGAACACTCAATTAGCCTGATAGATTTAAAAGTAAATGACAGCACTGAAGTGAATGTATTCAATATTGACAATGATAGGCCTTTTGTATTTCCAAAAGAAAAGTGTATTGGAAAACAAGCAGAAATAGTTGGAATTTTTCAAATAAAAGATGGATTTCCTAAACATTCTGAAAATGAAAAAGCTGACAAGGATAATAAAGGAAAAGTGAAAACTGAAGAATACGAACACAACGATAAAAATGGTAAAGTTTATATCATAAAAGCAACCGGTGTAAATATTTACGGAATTTAATTTTTGAATAAAATTACTTACATTATAAAAATGTCAAATTTTTAAGATTTGGCATTTTTTTATTTTGAAACTTTTTGTTACTTTAAAACCATTGGAATGGTTGAATAATTGTAATATATCATATTCCCACAAATAAATCTGTGAACTTCTAAATCTTTGTTTACTTTTTAATTTTATTCTTTTCTACCCATTTTCGAATAATTTCCAAATCATCTTTTGTATCAACTGCCGGCGATTCTTCTTCTGTGATATGAACACCAATTTTGTATCCGTTGATCAAAAATCTCAATTGTTCCAATGATTCGACTTTTTCAATTTCAGCTTGTTGTAATTTTAGAAAATCAATAATCGCCTCTTTTCTATAACAATATAATCCCAAATGTTTATAAGTATTTGGTGAAAAAGTTTTCCAATTTTCTCTCGGATATGGAATATTTGCTCGCGTAAAATACATTGCTTCATCGTATTTATTTACAACAACTTTTACTCTATTTGGATTTTCCCATTCATTTATATTTTGAAAATTTGTTGCTGTTGTTGTTACAGAAAATTTAGAATTGTTTTGTAATAATTTTATTGTATCATCAATAACTTGCGGTGAAATAAACGGTTCATCACCTTGAATATTTACATAAATATTTGCATTGTATTTCGACAGTATCTCCCCTATTCTTTCTGTCCCACTGTGATGATCTTTACTTGTCATTTCCACAGCACAATCGTAATTTTCCACATTTTCTTTTATACGAATATCATCGGTAGCAACAATTATTTTATCAATAAGCTTTGTTTTTCTAACTCTATCAATTACTCGCCTGATCATCGTTTTTCCAAAAATATCAACTAATGGTTTTCCGGGAAATCGTGTAGAATCATATCTTGCCGGTATAACTCCAACCACATTATATTTTTCGTTATTCATTTTAATTTGAAAATCCTCTGTTATTTACTGAAATTTAGTTTTATATTTTTTAATAACCAATCAATCTTTTAAAAAAATAAAAAAATACTTGACATCAACTACAATTTACATTAACTTACTACAAGATTAGGAGAAATACGATAACAACAGGAGATAAAATGAAAAACAATACTACACTATCAAAATTTGAATGGAAAATAATGAAAATTCTATGGAATTCAAAAAATATTTCTGCAAGAGAAGTTCTTGAAAAATTATCCACAAAAAATAAACGCGCCTACACTACAATACAAACCTATCTTGAACGATTAGTGAAAAAGAAATTTTTGAAAAAAGAAAAAATCGGATTAGTAAATTTCTATTCACCAATAATAAAAAAGGATAAGGCATTACGAAGTGAAACAAAGAATTTTGTTGATAAATTATTTCAAGGTTCATATTCACAAATGGCTGCGTTTTTATTTGATACGAATTCGCTTAAAGAAAATGATTTAAAAATAATTAAAGAAATGATAAAAGAGAGAGGTAATAATGAATGAATTAATTTCTTTTATTAATCCAATAGCAGATAATTGGTATTCGGTAATTGTTCCACATTCATTTCAATTGCTAATCATTTTTGCAATAATCATCATAATAGATAAATTATTTAAGAAACAATCGGCAATATTTGGTTATGGACTTTGGCTAATATTTATTTTGAAAGCATTAATTCCAATTAAAATTTCGCTATTTACAAACAACGAAATAGTTTCAAACATAGTTTATTTTAATGAAATAGTTGCTAAACCAATAGAATTCACGACACAGACGAATGTCCCATTTTCTTATGAAAGTATTTTATTTATAACATGGATAATTGGAATCATTTTTCTAATCACAAAATTGATTTATACTGAAAGACATTTTCATCGAATACTAAATAATTCAGAAGAAATCAAAGAAAACCAATTATTACTCGCAATAAAAGAGAAAATTGGGATTAAGAAAAAAGTTCAGTTATTTACTTCTGAAAAAATTCCAGCACCATTCACAATAGGAATTTTCAAACCAAAAATTTTTATTCCCAAAGAATTGTTCAAATCAAATGCAGATCAATTAAAAAGTATTCTTGCACACGAATTAGCACACATAAAAAGATTAGATATTTTACCGATCATATTGCAAACAATTGTGAATATATTTTACTTTTTCAATCCGTTTATTTGGTTTGCAAATCGTAATATTAATTTTTATAGAGAAAGAGTATGCGATGAAATTGCTTTTACAACTTTAGGAATTGAACCGAAGTTATATGGAAAAACATTGTTATCTAATTTGGAACTTCTTTTTGTCAAAAAATCAAAACCAATTTTTGCAAATAATCTATTCTTATCAAAGAAAATAATAATCAAAAGATTAGAATCTTTATTTAAACAAAAGGAGATAATTATGCTTAAGTTGAAAAAAACTCAATGGATTTTTTTGGTGATGCTCATCATCTTGACGGTGATACTGTCTTGTGGAAAAGAAAGTGTGAAAAAAGAGAAATCTATTGACAAAATTGAAAGTAGTGAACAACAGAAACCACCAAGTAAGGTAAAATTCATTCCTTACGATACTCCACCAAAACCAATTGAAGGGCAAAAAGCCATTTTAGAGAATATTGTCTATCCAAAAAAAGCTAAAGAAGCAAAAATTGAAGGAACTGTGGTAATTCAAGCATTTGTCAATGAAGATGGTATCATTACTGACTGTGTTGTATTTCGAGGAATTCCAAATACCGGATTAAATGAAGCTGCTATAGATGCGATTAAAAAAACAAAATTTAAACCAGCAACACAAAAAGGTGAACCTGTTGGAGTTTGGATTGCAATTCCGATTAATTTTAAATTGGAAAAGGATGATGATAGGGAAAAAAATAGTAAGGTAAAATTTGTTCCTTACGATACACCACCAAGACCAATTGAAGGGCAAAAAGCCATTTTAGAAAATCTTGTCTATCCAAAAAAAGCTAAAGAAGCAAAAATTGAAGGAACTGTGGTAATTCAAGCATTTATTAATGAAGAAGGTATTGTTACTGACTGTGTCGTATTTCAAGGAATTCCTAATACAGGTTTAAACGAAGCTGCTATTGATGCACTTAGAAAAACAAAATTTGAACCTGCAACAAAAGATAAAAAACCGGTTGGAGTTTGGATTGCTGTTCCGATAAATTTTAAATTGGAAAAATAAGATATACAAAATAATAATATTTTGTGACGAACGGACAAATTTAATTTTTTATATTATTAAAGTATGATATCCCATATTTTAGAGATATGGGATGTTTTTAAGAACTAATAATTATTTTATTATTTCGTCTTTGTTAGTTTTTGTTCGTTGCTATAATTCTTTTCTTTCTTTGCGATTTGGCATCTTTGCGAAAAATTCTAAACAAAAAATGAACTTGCGAGCGCTTGTATGAATCGTAATTCACGGTGGGAATCCGTCCTTCGGTTCAATCTTCCTTGATAGTAATTAGAGCAGGCCTGATTTCCACGAAGATGAACTAAACTCCCAATTTTATAATGTTGATTCTACAATGTCAACCCGCAAGTTCAATTAATTATAATTTAACATTTAATATTGTAAAAGTAAATGATTATTTTATAATATTATAAAATAAGGAGCAATATGAAGATTTCTCTAAAAAAAATTAAATCAAATAACAACTATTTTAATTATCACTACTGGAATTATCCTTTTCAAAAATTAGAAAATTCTATTATAAATTCCGGAATTAACAATCCAATAACATTACTTCAAAAACAAAATGAATTAATTGTGGTTCATGGTTTCCGTCGTATAGAAATTGCTAAAAAATTGAATTTATCAGAAATACATGTAAAAATTTATCCCGAAGAAAAATCCGCTGAGGAATTATTCAAAGGATCAGTTTTAGAAAATACTGTAAATACGGAATTAAACATATACGAAAAATGTAAAATAATTCAAATATTAAATATTCACTTCCCCAATTTTGACAAGTATTATTGGCAAAAATTATTGAAATTACCATTGGATAAAAAATATGGATCGACAATAAATTCTATTTTACAGTTTCCAAAAGAATGGATGGAATTTTTCATTGATAAAAATGTGCCTTTTAAACGAATAATGACATTTAGTAAAATAAAAGAAATAGAATTATTATCAAAATTGTTACCTTTAAATATCGGTTTAAATAAAATGGAACAGATCTTTCAATTCTTATTTGAAATTTCTAAACGCGATGAAGTAACTGTTAAATCAATTTTAGATTGTATAAATTATGAAACGATTTTAAAAGATCCTTCAATTGAAAAGCAAAATATTGTTACAATTTTATACGACAAATTATATAATCTTCGCTACCCATTGCAATCAGAATATTTTAAAAAAGTCGATACTAAAATTAAAGAATTAAAACCAATAAACAATATAAAAATAAAATATGACAAGACATTTGAACGATCGGGAATAAATTTTATTCTAAATGTGAATAGTAAAAACGACTTACAAAATTCAATCGAATGGCTTAAAAATAACACCAACAAAATCGTTAATATAACAGAAAAAAAATAAAAAAAATATTATGATAAATCCAAAAATTGAAAATATTTATGTTGATAAAAAATTAGAATCAAAAGAGATCTGTAAAAAATATATAGCTAAATTTCCTACTGCAAAATTAATCATAGTTACTCCTAAAGAAAAAGATGAAATACTAGAGAAAGTTAGCAGAACAAAAAACAATATTCTGATAACTGAAGCAAAAGGCGATATTTTTAAACCGTGTCCCGGAACCGACGAATCACATATTTGTTGCCAATATTGGGTGATTAATCAAGTTTGGAATTGTCCTTTAAATTGTACTTACTGCATTCTGCAATACTATTTAAAAAGTCCAATGATCATTACTTACATTAATTATGAAAAGATCAAAACAGAAATTACAAAAAAATTGAATAGCGAACCGAAACGATTTTTTAGAATTGGAACCGGTGAATTGGGCGATAGTTTGGTTTATGATAATTTGAACAGATCAGCGGAAAAATTTATTAAATATTTTGTAAATAAGAACAATGCCATTTTTGAATTAAAGACCAAATCGGATAATGTTGACCATTTATTGAAAAAAAAACATAACGGTAAAGTCGTGATCTCTTGGTCACTAAATCCACCAGAAATAATTATGAATGAAGAACCACTTTCAGCAAAATTAAAAGAGCGATTGGCTGCTGTAAAAAAAGTTCAAAATGCTGGTTACAAATTAGGTTTTCACTTTGACCCGATAATTTATTATGACAATTGGAAAAAAGGATATTCATATTTAATTAAAGAACTTTTTAAAGTTGCAAAACCTGAAAATATAACATGGATATCAATGGGAAGTTTACGTTTTCCTCCAGAAACAAAAGATAAAATTACTGATAAATTTCCAAAAACGAAAATTGTATATAGTGAAATGTTTCGTGGAAAAGATAACAAATTACGATATTTCAAACCATTGCGAATTGAGATGTATAAATATATTTACTCATTATTATGTAAATATGGTAGTGAAGATCTTTTTGTATATTTCTGTATGGAAGATAAAGAAGTCTGGCAAGAAGTTATGGGATTTTCTCCTGAAAATAATGGACATTTAGATTTTCTTTTTGCAAAATATCTATATAATAAATTCCCAAAAATGAATATTCCTAAACCAATATTTGATAGTTATCAAAATTTTATTACGGAATGATAAATTGTTTTTTATTTTTTTCAGATTAGAAAACCATATCGTAAAAAATAACTGTTTTATTTATCCTGCTCTGTGGAATCATTCTATTTTATTTATTTTATCAAAGTGAAATCTCTTATATTTAACTGAAAACGGTTTTAAATTCTTCTAATCTTTAAAAGGAGCCTTTGCATAACCCATTCTTATCAAATATAGTAACTTATTACAAATCTGCCTGTGTTACAGCAGACAGGAAATTTCTGATTAGTCAAACAATTTTTATAATTGAATTCAAACCGAAACCTTATTTTGTATTTTTAACCTTAATAGAAAATTGTAGTACCAATAAAAAAACCTTATTACCTTATTAAAGATGAATATTGAATAAATACAATTAAATAAGGTAATAAGGTTGGTAGTTTGGAATATGTTTTTCTACTAAGGTTTTAACAAATAAATAAGGTCGAAACATATTAAAAATTCATATCAATTAATGACTTTCCACCTGCTTATCAGCAGGCAGGCAAGTTTATTAGATTAATAAAGGCCTCTAAAAACGAATAGAAAAAATAAGATATGTGATTAACATTATTTTTATTTTAAGATTAATCATGCTATTCTGATTTTTTTAATCCGTTGAAACGGATAGTAAAGTAATCAGTGCTATCATTTACACCTTGATAAATCAAGGTGCTATCCTTAATGTTATTATTGATAGAACAATAAAATCTAAAAATAAAAATACTTTTTACAGCTTAAATACTAAAACGGTTCTTCGTCTTTTTCTGTAGTTTTTTTGTCAGCTTTTTTTCTTGCACCCAAAGGTGTAATTTGTTCAGCAACAATTTCCGTAATATAATGTTTGTTTTTTTCTTTATCTGTCCAATCTCGTGTAATCAAATGACCTTCAAGATAAATTTGCTGCCCCTTTAATAATGTCTTACTATATTCCGCAAGATTTCGCCAGCACACAATTCTATGCCAACTTGTTCTATCTTTGTATTCACCGTCTTTGTCTTTCCATCTTTTATTAGTAGCAATACTGAATTGAGAAGTAATTGTGTCATTTGGAGTATATTTCACCTCCGGATCATGACCCAAATGTCCTACTAAGATGACCTTGTTAACCGAATTACTGTCCATTTTCATTCTCCTTTTTTTGTTAAAAAATTTAATTTTCTAAAAATTGAGAAATCGTTGTAACTACTTTTTCCAGCTCATAAGTAATTCCCAAATGTCCATGATTATTATCAAGAACAAGCAATTCAGCATCAATAAAAGATGCAAATTCAATTGCGGGTTGTGGATTGACTAAATGATCTTGTTTATTTACAATTATTAAAATATCGGCTTTTATTACTCTTGCCGTTTTTTCTTGTGAATTTTCATATTCTCTAAAAATATTATGCCCAATTATTGCATTCATTTGACATTTGTAATTTTCGGCAGGAAAATTTTTAGGTGAATATTCTTCATATTTATTTATAAATTCAGGGAATTCAATATAAGATGTTTCATTTACTCGATAAGATGGCGTAAATGCTGCCGCCGTTTGTAACATTCTTATTGACTTCATATATTCTGCTTCGGGAATATTATATTTTTCGCCCATTTCGATTATTCCAATTTCCGCTTTATCTATTAATAAATCATAAGAAGATATTCGTGGAGTGCAAACATAAGTTACAGCTTTATTGGCAAAATCGGGATATGAAACTATCCATTGAAACGCTTGCATACTTCCCATTGAGCCACTAACTATTGCTTTAATATGATCAATATTTAATTTTTCTTTTAACAACAAATATTGCGAGTTTACCATATCGGTTATTGTAATATTAAAATATTTACCAGCTACATTTTTATCAGCATTTGAAGGAGAATATGAAATACCATTTCCCAAAGCATCAACGGCAATTATGTAATACTTAGAGCTATCTAAAAAATTCTTTCCATTTACTAAATTATCTAAATGTTTACTTGTTCCTCCAAACCATGTTGGAAATAAAATAATATTATCTCTTTTCGAATTTATCTTTCCAAAAGTTCTGTAACCAATTTTACATTCTGATATTACTGCTGAGTTCTCTAATTTAAAATCTACTAATGTCGCATATTTTTGTTTTGTTTTACCATAAACTGCAAAAGTAAGAATGATTAAAAATAAAAATATTTTACTAACTTTATGCATTTAAAAAAATTACCCCTTAAATAAATAATTTCATTAATAATATAAAAATAATATTTTTGATATCAAAGAATTTAATAAAAAACACAGAAAATATTAAAGCAATTTTTATTGTTTTATAAAATTTCCCTTGCACAAATTACTTCAGAAAAAGTATATATCAATTGATCAATCAACTTCAAATTTGTTTCAATCTATAAATATTACACATTATCAATAGACAATGTTAAAATTATTCAAATCGTCAATAAATTCTTTTATTAACATTACACCTTTTTGAATATTTGTTTCATCTGTTGCAAATGAAACTCTAATATAACCTTCACCCCTATTACCAAATATTTTTCCCGGAACAGTGATTACACTTTTTTCTTTATTTAACATTTCGGAAAATTTATAACTTGATAACGGTTTATCTAAATAATCACTGTATTTAAAGAATAAATAATATCCACCGGCTGGCTCAACAAATGATTTTAATCCTTGTTTATAAAACGATTCAATCATTATTTTTCTACGATTAGATAAAATTGATAATATTTTATCACACGATTTTTCACCAACTCCTTCCAAAATACGAATTGCCAATTGTTGACTAACTGTTGGAGCGCAAGTAATAGAAAATTTCCTTAAAATATTTAATTTTTTACTAATATTTTTGCTACTTAAAATCCACCCTAATCGCCAGCCAGTCATACTAAATAATTTTGATAGAGTTGTATAAACAATCACATTTTCATTCAAACCAGATGCAGTTAAATATTTTTTCTTAGAATAATGAATTTCATTATATGATTCATCAACTACTAATAAAATATTTTTCTCTTTACTAATTTCTGCTAACTTATTCATGTCCTCAAAAGAAATTATTTGACCTGTTGGATCCAATGGATTATTCAATATTATCATTTTGGTTTTATCATTGATCTTCTTTTCCAAGTTTGAAACGATAAATTGATTTTCATCAGCATTATTAATTTTATACTCAGAAACATTTCCATTAGATAACATTATAGCTGCATCATAACTTGGATTTCTTATTGACGGAACTAACACATCGTCATCACTTTCAATCAAAGATGTAATAATAGAATATAATGCTTCAGATGCACCTACAGTTACCGTAACACCATCAGGACCCGGCTTATGATCAAATTTATCCGCAATCAATTTTCGTAATTTTTCTAATCCTTCTGTTGGAGTATAATTCAGTTTCCCAGAGAGAACTATTTCCTGAGCAGCATTTCTAATTACAGCAGGAATAGGAAAATTTGGCTCGGAAATTGCAAAATCAATTTCATCTTTTAGTTTGTTTTTATTTGAAGAGTTCTTAAAAATATCCGCTTTAACTAAAATTTGTTCTAATTTTTCATTCATAATATTTTTCTGTTTTTTTAAAATTAATATAATATTATCTTAATTTCAATAAGAAAATGAACTTTCCCCAATATATTCTCTGAGAATTGAAGTAGGCGGAATATATTTAGTTGTAATCGGTAAATACAGTTTTAGTAATTTACATAATCTCATCGCATCATTTTTAATTGGTGAACTTACATCTATTTTTTCTAATTCCGGTTTTAAGATCGGATGAAAAACATTCCATTCATATTCCAAAGCACTATTGAAAATAATATCAGCATTCTCTTGAAAAGGGAAAATCCAACGATCCTCACCAGCTCTGACAGATGCCCAGCGTTTTAATGTCTCTTCCACACTATTATCCCTAAATTGCATATCTCTTACCATCCTTCTTAATAATCGAGTGTCCGAAGTAGAAACCCGATTGTATAAATTAAGATTTAGCTGAGTGAGTGTGCTTACATAAATTTTCAATAATTTTGATCTGTCAATATCTTGAGTCAATTTAGGATTTAATCCATGAATTCCTTCAATTATCAAAATAGTATTTGATTCTATTTTAACTTTTTTATCACTTGATTCCCGTTTCCCATTTTTAAAATCAAATTTCGGTAAATAAATTTGTTCACCGTTCAATAATTTAACTAAATGCTTATTCAACAACTTATGATCAATCGCATCAAAATGCTCAAAATCATAATTACCATTTTCATCTTTAGGAGTTTTTTCTCTATTTACAAAATAATTATCTAAAGAAATATTAATTGGATTTATATTATTTATTCTTAATTGAATGTTCAGTCGTTTCATAAATGTCGTTTTGCCGGAAGAAGACGGGCCTGAAATAAATATTAATTTAACTTTATTGTTGGTTATTACATCGGCTATTTCACTTATTTTTTTCTCGTGTAGAGCTTCATATATTTGAATTGTTTCCAATATTTCTTTATGTGATTTAACTCTTTTATTTAGTTGATCAACAAATTTAACGGAAAGTAATTCTCCTCTATTTTCGCTTTCTCTAAAAACACTAAATAATTTTGGTAAGTTTTGGATTGGTGGTAATGTTTCCGAATTTTTTATATTTAAGAATTGAAGCACAAACCCATCGTGAAATGGATGTAAATTGTATTTTTTAATATAAGAACTACTTGGAGTTAATGGCGATAAAAACCAATGAGAAAAACCATTAATTTTATTTATTCTTATTTTATTCAAAGAAGCATCCTCAAAAATTTTAAATCGTCCTTTTTTGAATTTATTAATTTTTGAAATTGGAATTTCCTCTTCTTTGAATTCAATATCATTTCTAATTAGCAAGTCCATTTTTATTTTCAACAGGTCAAGATAATTATCCGGTAACTTTGATATATTTTGTGGCACGCAATAAAAACCACTACTATATGAATGCTCTATTGAAATATTCACTTTCGGAAATAACAATCTTGCAGCTGTTAACATTAATGCTGTTGTACTTATTGCCATAACTCTTGCACCGGTGTAATCAGACAAACTGTAAAAATTTACGAATTTTGCTTTGGAAGAAATATTATTAATTAAACTTATTTCTTCTCCGTCAACTGCCATAGATAATATTTCCTGAGAAAAATCAGGTAAAAAATCTTTAACGAATGACAAACCATTCTTATCATTATCTAGATTACATTGCCTTTGAATTTTACCAAATTTATAAATCATATACTTAAATATATAAAATACTTTCTATTAAACAAATAAATATTTTTTTAATACTATTCACATTTAATAAACAATTAATCACTTTCATCTTTTTTATGTGAAAATTTGAAAATACAAATCGCTCCAATAATTACACCTACAAAATCAGCAATTACATCATAAATAGAAGCACTTCTATTTATTACAAATAATTGATGAATTTCGTCAAAAATACCATATCCAAAACCAATTAGTAAAGTTAATAAAAATATATTTTTTTTCGATATTTTCAATTGTTCATTGTTTGCCATAAATAATAAAATTCCTAATCCGAAATAGACACAACAATGCATCAATTTATCAAAACTAAAAATTCTAAATTTTGGTATCGATTGTCCCGGAATTGCAGATACAATAAATATTACCAATGCGTAAATTATCGTTAATACGATATATTTATTCTTATAATAATGTCTAATTTTCTTCTGCAACTATTCACCTTTAATTTCAAAATAACAATTTATAAAAAAAGGGCAGTCGAAAAACTACCCTTTACTTAATATTAACAACAAATTATTTGAATGTAAGCCCAACATTTAGTGTTGCAGATTGATATTTCCCAATAGAATATTCGCCTTGTAAATGTAAAAGAGCAATTTGTAAATTAAATCCCAAATTTGCACGAAATTTGTTTTCACCTTCCATATTGAATTTTATTTCTTGATCTTCACTATTTCCCGGTATTGTTCCTCCTAAAATTGTATATGTTAGATCCACAGTAGATTTATCCATTCCAACTCCAAGATAAGGTGAAATTTTAACACCCGGTATACCAAATGTCTTACCGATTTCAGTATGTACATTAATATTTTTTGCTTCAAATACATCTCCAATAGTCAGAATTTGATAGAAACTACCGACCGCAACATCAACTATCGGTACCGGAATATCTTTCCTAACACCAAAACCAAGCATTTTAAATTCACCAACATATGGAATTTTATAGGGTGGTGCACCACGCAATCCCAATTCAATACCAAAAGGAATTCGTACATTTAATTGAACATTTGCCGAAGGAATTGCTGCGATATTGCTTCCATCAGGAAATTGAAATTGCGGAATCAAACTACTAATACTACTATATGAACTATTCAATGCATCTCTATAATCAGTTTCTTCAGTAGAATTTGCTGGATCCATTTCAGCAATCAAGGCATCAATAACATCACTTTGTGCTTTAGGTGTTATTACAGCTCCTTCTTCATCACCACTTATTGTTGGTGTTTCTTCCTTGTCAGCAGTATAAAGGCCTGACATACTTAATGAAATTGTTTCATCAGGTAAACTAGAATTAATATTTCCCAAGTCAAAATCAATAGTATTATCCATAAAATAATAATCATAGTTAAGATCTTCATCTGGTACCATTGAAACACTTACAATAATATTAACATCAAATCCTATCGGTAGTGGTAATTTACCTGTTGTGCATTTTGCTCTCTTGTAGAGTCCACTATTCATTGAAGAACCAAATCCCGTTACAAGTGGTTGAACATACATCTCTGCGTTATTTTCAAGCATTAGTGACAAATTTTCCTCTAAATCACCGGCAGTAAGAATTCCAAAACAGAAAACAGTTAGCATTATAATAATAAAAAAATTTCTTTTCTGCATCTTTCCTCCTTTTATTTTAACATTTCATTTACTATACTCATTAAGTTATTAAAAAAAACAAAAAATACAAATGTTTTTCTTAAAAATATTTTTTTAATTGAATTTCT
>JAUVLI010000123.1 GCA_030600775.1 Fidelibacterota bacterium
TATCTCAATTTCCCATAATTATTAAAAAAATTGTTGTAATTTATAGTGCAAAATAAAAAAGGAGTAAACAATGGCAATTTTTGAAATTAAAGAAGATAAAATAAGTAAAATTAAGCCAACGGAATTTAAACTTGAAAAAGATTTACAAAATCTTGTTGAGAAAAATTTAGAGACATTTTTCAATTGTAGATTTGTTGCATCGGAATTTTCAACTGGACATATTCATTCTGGGAGAATAGATACATTAGCGATTTCTGAAGACAACAATCCTGTAATAATTGAATATAAAAAAGTTGCTTCGTCTGAATTGATAAATCAAAGTTTGTATTATTTGCATTGGATTACTGACCATAAAGGTGATTTTCAGGTAACAGTAAATAAATCCATAAAAGAAAATGTTGAAATTGATTGGTCTGATATTAGAGTAATATGTATTGCTCCTGAATTTAAAAAATATGACTTACACGCAGCACAAATGATGGGTTCAATGATCGAGCTTTGGCAATATAAAATATATGAAAATGGAATATTGAATATTGATGAAGTTTTTAAAAAATCTGAAACTCACAATCATGTAACATTAAATACTAATGAAAAAAATCCAATAATGGTTGCAGCTGGTAAAAAAGCAGCCCAAACAAGAAGAACAGCAACTTATACAATTGATGAACATTTAAATAAAATAAATAAAAATTTGATTGATCTATTTAACGAAATTCGAGATTATATTGTTAATCTTGATAATTCAATAGAAGAGACACCCAAAAAATATTACATAGCATATAAAACAACTCAGAATTTTGTCTGTCTTGAAGCACAAAAAAACAAATTAATGCTTTTTTTGAAACTTGATCCTGACAAAATTAAAGAAAGACCAAAACAAGCGAGAGATGTAAGGAATATTGGACATTTTGGTACTGGCGATTTAGAATTAACAATAAAGAATTATAATGATTTTGAAGAAACGAAAGAACTGTTAAATAAATCATTACAAAATATTGGTGGATAAAAGTATTCGCTGAAATTTTACATACAACAATTATTTAAATAATTAAAATCCCCCCAAATCTTTTTTGCAATAAAACATTTATTTTTGTATATTATCATAATTGATAGTTACATTGTTTATATAATCAAAGGAGGGAGAAAAAATGTTTAGGAAACCATGGTTTTGGACGGTGTTCGTTATTATTTCTATAATATGTGGATATTTTGCGTTTACATATTTTCCCAAAGCGTTCCCGATTGTAAATGTAAAAATAACGATGAACAGAGAAAATGCGTTGCAATCTGCTGAAAAATTATCTCAAAAATATAATGTAGGTCCGGAAGATCATAGGCAAGCGGCGTCTTATGGAGTTGACGGGAAATTTCAGAATTTTGTAGAGTTGGAAGCAGGTGGTAAAGAGGCATTTAACGAAGTTCTCAAAAGTGGGATTTATTCTCCTTATACTTGGAAAGTGCGTCATTTTAAGGAACAAGAAGTCAATGAGGCCTTATTTACATTCACATCAGAAGGTGTTCCCTATGGAATAAAGGAGAAGTTATCCGAAGATGAAGTTCTTCCGAATCTAACTTCTGAAAAAGCAAAAGAATTGGCAAAAAGTAAAGCCGAATCGGATTGGAAAATTGATTTTTCTCATTATAAATTGGTAGAAGAATCGGATAAAGAACAAACAAGTGGAAGAATTGATCATACTTTTGTATTTGAACGCAATGATCGGCAGATCGGTAAGGGAAAGTATAGATTAAGATTAGTGGTCAGTGGAAATAAACTTTCAGAATTAACTCATTTTGTTAAAATTCCAAAAGCATTTGATAGAAGATATAATGAGATGCGTTCGGCAAATCAGACAATATCTCAAGTTGGTATTTTTGCTATGCTAATTTTATATGTCGGTTTTGGAATCCTTTTCGGATTATTCATTTTGATGCGTCAGCGTCGAATTATTTTTAAACCGGCTCTATTTTGGGCACTTTTTGTCGCTGTGCTTTTCACACTTGTTCAACTAAATGAATTTCCTCTTCAATGGATGTTTTACGATACTTCCACATCTATTCAAACATATATATTCTCAAATATTTTTCATTTGTTTGGATTATTATTAATATTTACTTCTATGTACTTATTAACTTTTATGGCAGCCGAAGGATTAACTCGCAAAGCATTTCCAAATAAAATTCAGTTGTGGAAACTATGGTCTCCGAAAGTAGGAAGTTCGCTTCCAGTTTTAGGACGAACAATTGCCGCCTACTTATTGGTTCCAGTAATTTTTGCTTTAGAGGTATTGTTTTATTATTTTGTGAATAATTATCTTGGCTGGTGGAGTCCATCCGAAGCACTTTTTGACCCAAATGTTTTAGCGACGGTATTTCCGTGGTTTTCTTCTATTGTTATATCGCTTCATGCAGGATTTTTTGAGGAGACACTTTTTAGAGCAATTCCACTTGCAGGTGCTATTCTAATTGCTGAAAAATATGGTAGAAAGAAATTCTGGATAATTTTAGCATTAATTGTTCAAGTAATTATTTTCGGATCCGGTCATGCAAATTACCCAAATCAACCGGCTTATGCCAGAATTGTTGAAATGATAATTCCGTTCATTGGGGTTGGTTTACTTTATATTTATTTCGGTTTATTACCGGCAATTATTTTACATTTCGCTATTGATGTAATTTGGTTTGCTTTGCCTGTTTTTGTCTCATCTGCATCCGGTATCCGATTTAGTCAAATGATGGTTGTTTTACTGTTCTTCACTCCGTTATGGATCGTATTATGGCGACGGATAAAAGATAAAGAGTGGTCTAAAGTACCGAAAAAATATTTGAATAGAGCTGTTTTACCTAAACCACCAAAAATTAAAAAAGTTGAAAAAACTGACACATTGGAACAAATTATTCCAGAAACAAATGGTGTTAAAAAATATCGTTGGGTTTTTATTGCCGGATTGATTGGGCTATTTCTTTGGATAAATTTTTCGTCATTTCATGCCAATGAACCGGATTTGACGATTACTCGTAATGAAGCAAAAATACTTGCAAAAGATGTTATTGAAGAAAATTATGGCGAGATTTCCGATGATTGGAGTGTGCAAAGTATGATATATGATGGTGTGAAAAAGAGCCATAAATTTGTTTGGCAAGAAAGTAATGACATTATGTTTGCTTCTCTACATAATGAATTTTTATTGCCACCACATTGGGAAATTAGGTTTGTAAAATTCGAAGGTGATATTGTTGATCGTGCTGAAGAATACTGGGTTTTTATTTCGGAAGATGGAAATATTTTGCGTTACGATCATAAAATACCAGAATCTTGGGAAGGCGAAAATTTAGAAAAGTATCAAGCAAAAATATTAGCTGATAACAAACTGGCAGAATTCTATAATGTTGATCCTACAATGTTAAAAGAAATTTCCGCAACTCCAAAAAAACTTGAAAATAGAACCGATTGGAATTTCGTTTATGCCGATACTGTGAATTATACTTTAGAAAAAGGTGAAGGTAGATTAGGTGTTCGAATTAGTGGAGATGAAGTTTCTGACTTTTATGGAACCATTCATATTCCCGAAGAATGGAATAGAAATTATTCCGAAAATAGTAAACAAATGGATATTTTCAATGGAATATTTAAAGGCCTCATTGGGCTGATATTTATTCTCGGTGTTGTGTTCAGCGTTATCAATTGGTCAAGAAATGAATTTTCTACAAAGATGTTTATTAAGTTTCTATTGTTAGTGTTTGGTTTTATGATATTCTCACAAATAAATGGCTGGAATAGTGTGATCGCAGGTATCCCAACAAGCCAACCATTGCAAAATACTATTTTGATATTAGTGATTGGTCTAATAATATCCGCTGTAGTTGGGTCGTTTGTTTTTCCAGTGGTGATAGGATTTATTCAAAAATGGATACCAAAATCAAATAGTAAATTTAGTTATTATGGCATCATTAATGGTGTGTCTTTGGGATTGATGATCTTGGGAATCATGGCGTTAATAAATAATTTCGCTCCTTCTCTATCTCCACAATGGGGAAATTATTCATCTGCCAATAATTACTTGCCATTTGTGGGAATGTCAATTGATGCAATATTAAGTTTTATAAAAGGCGCTACAATTATTCTACTGATATTCACTGCAATAAATAGATTATCAAATAATTGGACAAATAAAAAATTGGTTTACTTATTCTCTGTAACAATAATTTTGTTGGGTATATCTTTTAATTTGTTAATTGGAGATACAGCTTCAACAACGATGTTGTTTAGTATAATTTCCGGATTGATCTTAGGTGTTGTTTGTTTAATACTTTATATTCTTTTTTATCGCAGAAATTTAAATTGGATCGTGATCACTGTAGCAACATTTCCAATAATGAAATTAATAAATTATATTATCATTTCGCCAATTCCAAAAGCTGGATTAGATGGTTCAATTGGAATAATTATGATTGGCTTGATCAGTTATTGGTGGTATACAAAATTATCAAAAGTATAAAAAAAGGAGTAAAAAATGTTTAACAAAAAAAGCGATGCAGAAGGATTAAAAAAGGAATTGTTCTTTAAAAGGAAAAATGCCTGGGACAGTATTGGCAAGAAAGAATTTAAGAAATTAGAAAAGTATTCAGAAGAATACATGAGTTTTTTAAGTGATTCCAAAACAGAAAGAGAAGTGGTTGACAATGCCATAGATTATTTAATTCCACACGGATTTCAAGATATTAATGAAACGGACGAAACAGATAAAGTGTTCTATAATCATTTTGGAAAAGCACTTGGAATATTCAGAAAAGGCAAAAAAGATATTACCGAAGGATTGAATATTATTGTTGCGCATGTTGATTCTCCGCGTTTGGATTTGAAGCAACATCCACTTTATGAAGATGAAGAACTTGTAATGATGCAAACACATTATTACGGAGGAATAAAAAAATATCAATGGTTGTCGCGTCCGTTGGCTATGCATGGAGTTGTTGTTTTCCCCGATGATTCAATAGAAAATATTGTAATTGGTGAAGATGAAAACGATCCGGTTTTTACAATTGCAGACCTGCTTCCACATCTTGCAAAGAAAGCTCAAATGGACAAAAAAGCTTCCGAATTTATTCCAGGAGAAAAATTAAATATTATCTGTGGTTCTATGCCGTTTTCCGATGACACGGAAGTGAAAGAGCGATTTAAATTAAATATTCTGGAAATGCTAAATGATAAATATGGAATAAAAGAAGAGGATT
>JAUVLI010000142.1 GCA_030600775.1 Fidelibacterota bacterium
GTTTCTGAAAAAGCAACCGTAACAAATAAAATCATAGTTAAAAGTATTAATAATTTCTTCATTTTTTTATCCTTCTGTATCTTTCATTCTGTAATTTTCTTTTCAAGTATGTATTATATTAATTTTTATTATTTTTTCCAATGAGAAATATCACAAAATAAAATTGGTTAACTGGTTCATTTGCTGTGAAATGCGTTCATAGTTATTTAAATTTAATCACTTCGTGATTTTCTGCTTTTTGTCTTTATTTTCTATTCTCTATCAATATTTTCAAATAAAACATTTAAATAAATAAAGAAATTGATTATATTACACTTGTTATGAAAAGAATTCCACGATTATATTTTTACATTTTTAGAGAACATTTAGCACCTTTTTTCGGCTCTCTATTTATTATTTCATTTTTATTTTTAGCACAATATTTGATACAACAATTAGATAAATTAATTGGGAAAAACTTAAGCCCATTTGTGATGATTGAATTTATTTTTCTCAATTTAGCTTGGGTAGTTGCTCAGGCGGTTCCGATGTCTGTTTTAATATCTACTTTGATGACTTATGGAAGATTAGGTGAAGATAATGAATTGACCGCATTAAGAGCTTCGGGAATAAATTTCGGGAAGATAATAAGGCCTTCTCTGCTTTTTGCAACTTTAATAACAATTTTTCTTATATTTTTTAATAATAATATTTTACCTGATGCAAATCATAAAGCAAAATTATTGAGAAGAGATATTTCACGAAAGCATCCAGATCTTAGCATTGAGGCAGGTTATTTTTTAGATGATATTCCCGATTATCATCTATTCATAAGAGAAAAGAAAAATGATACTTTAAAAAATATTTTAATTTATCATACTACAAAAAACAACGAACAAGTAACCATTTATGCTAAAAATGGTTTATTAGAAGTAATTGGGGATAAAGTCATACTTAATTTGTACGATGGAGAATTTCATGAATTACAAAGAAATGAATCTGATAATTATCGTATTCTAAATTTTGATAAACATAAAATTGTAATTCCAGTTCCAGATCTATTATTAGAGCATAAAAATTCAAAATATCGCGGCGACAGAGAAATGAACATTCAACAAATGTTTGAACGTGTTAAAATAAGCAGAAAATATAAAAATGATATTGAGTCAAGAATGGCTTATCAATTTAAATTAAATAATTTAGATACTACAAAATCAAAATTATCAGATAAAAAAAAGATATTGACAAAAGCGATCAAAGCTTATCAGGAAGATTCATTAAAGTCAAATATCACTCAGGATAAATCTATATTCTATAAAGGGAAAATTAAAAGATTAAACAATTTAAAAAACAAATTAGAATCAAATATCAAAATTTATGGTGAGCATACTAAGCAGGAAAATAAATATTTGGTGGAAATACATAAAAAAATATCAATGCCTGTAGCTTGTATTATTTTCGTTTTAATTGGTGCACCGCTTGGAATGTTGTCAAGAAAAGGAAATTTGGCAGTTGCAGGATCGTTTAGTTTAGTTTTCTTTTTTGTATATTGGGCTTTGTTAATGGGAGGTGAACGACTTTCTGATAGGAATTTTATGTCTGCTTGGCTGGCAATGTGGAGTGCAAATATTATCGTTGGAAGTATGGGATTAATTTTGACTTGGTTTGCTATTCACGAGAGGGTAAATATTAATATTCTTAAGTATTTTAAATTTAAAAAGAATAAAAAATAGGTAATTTATGAAATTAAAGTATATGAAGAAAAAACCAAAAGTTGCAAACTCTGCAAAGATCTTTCCAAATGTTATGATCATTGGAGAAGTTGAAATTGGTGAAAATGTAAATATCTGGCCTAATTCTGTATTAAGAGCTGATATAAATTATATTAAAATTGCAAAAAATACAAATATTCAAGATGGCACGGTTATTCATGTTGGGTATGGAGATGATGTAACAACAATTGGTGAAAATGTAACTATAGGACATAACTGCACAATCCATGGATGTGAAATTGCATCAAATACTTTGATAGGAATGGGAGCAATAATTTTAAATGGAGCAAAAATCGGTGAAGGATCTATTGTCGGAGCTGGTGCATTGATAAAAGAAAATTTTATTGTGCCAGAACGAAAATTGGTCGTTGGAGTGCCAGGAAAAATAGTTCGTGATATTAATGATAAAGAATATGAACGAATTTTGGATTCGGCAAAGGAATATTTAGAGTTATCAGAAAATTATATAATAAAGGAATAAAGATGTTAGCATATTCAATTATTGAAAAGAAACAAGCAGGAAAAGAATTAAGTAAAGATGAAATCAAGTTTTTTGTTATCGGTTTCTTGGAGAAAAAAATTCCAGCTTATCAGATGTCTGCACTTCTAATGGCAATCTATTTTAAAGGATTAACAGAAAAAGAAACAGCTTCTTTTTTGGATATTGTCATCAATAGTGGCAAAAGAATAAAATTCAAGAAGACTGACAAATATATAGTTGATAAGCACTCTACCGGTGGTGTTGGGGATAAAATTTCAATTATTTTAGCTCCACTTTTGGCTGCTACAGGGAAAGTGAAAATCCCTATGATCTCCGGAAGAGCTTTGGGACATACTGGTGGAACATTGGATAAACTGGAAAGTATTCCGGGATTTTCTACAAACATGAACATTGAACAATTCAAAAAACAGACAAACGAAATTGGCTGTGCATTAATTGGACAAACTGACGATATCTGCCCAGCTGATAGAGAATTATATGCACTACGAGATGTAACAGCTACGGTGCGTTCAATTCCAATGATCTGCACTTCAATATTAAGCAAAAAAATTGCTGAGGGAATTGAAGGATTGGTTATGGATGTGAAAACGGGAAACGGAGCATTTATTCAAGAATATAATGATAGCTTGAAATTAGCAAAAAAATTGAAATACTTTGGTGAAAATTATGGTTTAAAAGTGAAAGCTGTAATTACTGATATGAGTCAACCATTGGGAAATAAGATTGGTAATTGGTTGGAGATAGAAGAATCGCTTGATGTATTAAAAGGAAATGGCCCAGTTGATGTAAAAGAAGTAACATTGGAATTAGCTCAAGAATCTTTATTGATGGAAAACCCGACAAGAAATGTAAATGAAATAAAAAAAGAATTAAATGATCTAATAAATAGCGGAGCAGCTTTTGAAAAATTAAAGGAAATTGCAAAGAAACAAGGAGCAGATATCTCATTTTTAGATAATCCACAAAAATATAAAAAAGCTAAATATATTCAAGATATAACTGCAAAAAATACCGGATATTTACACAAAGTAAATTCTATGCAACTTGGATTAGATGCGATTGATCTTGGAGCTGGACGACGAACACGTGAAGATAAAATTGATCCTGTTTCCGGCATTGAAATACACAAAAGGATTGGAGATAAAATAGACAGAAATGATCTGATCTTTAGAATACATTCAAATGACAAAGATGCAGTAAAAAATATAGCGAGAAAAATTGAGTCAAGATTGGAGTTGTTAGAAGAAACAATCGCAAAGAAAAAATTGATCGTTGAGAAGATTTAAGAATTAGCAACCAACAAAAACTAACAATATAGATTCTCATAAAGAACGCGAATAATGTGGATTGGGCGAATTAACACCGATAAGAATGTATATGGTTTTGAGGTTAGGGTTTTATTTTTAATCACTTAGTGATTTCAACAATCTAAAATTTCTAATCTTTAATTTCTAATCTCTGTTTCCCGCCTTAAATAATTTTTCTTAGTTCGTCCTTGTTCGTGTTTGTTCGTTGCTAATATTTTTCTAATTAAATCACAAAATG
>JAUVLI010000122.1 GCA_030600775.1 Fidelibacterota bacterium
ATTTTTTCTAAAACCAATTTTGTTTCTACCAATCTGTTTTGATGTAAATATCTTTCTGCTATCAAAAAGTTTTTTATAGTATCAGAATCTTTTTGTAGCGTTTTTACTAGGAAGGTAAAATTTAAAAGGTCGTTATATAAATCATTATATTCACTTATTAACGATAATGAAGTTTGTATATTTTTTTGCAGCGAATCGGTCTCACCAAAAAGATAATCTAATTGAATTTTTTTCAACATTAATTCATCTTCTTCTTTTACAGAAAGTTTATATTTCATTGATGCATTTTGAATAAATTCTGCCGCAGCTTTTTGATCACCTTTTGCAATATAAACATCAATGATACGATTTAAAACATCAATCCTTTTTTCTCTATTTATTTTATTTAACGATTTGAGATAGTCATTTAAAGCATTGTCAAAATCATTTAAAATGTTAAATCTTATCTCTCCAATTTGATAGTATGCCTCTGCTCTTAAATTGGAAATCTTAGAATGAGTGGAGAGTGAATCATAAATTGATAGTGCTTTCTGCAACTGACTATTATTCTCTACAGAATTGGCTCTAAATTCAATTCTTGTAAACTTGTTTTCAAAAGGAGATCTAACCAAATTAATAAGAATTGATTCTTTACGAAAATTCATTTCATAACTTTTGCCGATCAAGAGCAACATTTCGGAAATTTCTTTTGAATTGTTGGAATGCTTTAAAAAATAATTAATTGTTCTTATTGAATGTTTATACTCTTTAATATTGAATAACCGATGAGCAAGAATTTTTATTTCCGACAATGGAATTTGTAAATTGTTTGGCGAATCAATTAGGACATCTATAGCCTGATTGTATTGAGCTGTATTCAAATATAATTGAGAAATTAATAGCCGAATATCAACTCCAATTTCCCCATCATTCATATTATCTTTTAATTTAGAGATCAAAATTGGAAATATCTTTTTTTTCTGTTCTATTGTGTATAATTTATATTTAATTCTATTGATTTCATTCCCACCATTATTCAAATGAAGTATTATTTCGGAAATTAGTTTGTCCCAATTTTGTCTGCTGATCAAATATGAAACATATTGAATTATTAAATAATCTGCGTCATTTACCTCTTCCCGAATGAAATTCACAATTTCATATAATTGTTCCGATAAGTTATATTTTAATGAATACCGAAAAATCAAATCTGCGTTGAATTCTTTATCTCTATTGTCTTTTAGAAATGGTTTCCAAATTGAGATTGCCTCATTTTTTCTATTTTGATGATAGTATAATGCACCTAATTCAATATCTAACTCACGATTGGTTTTATGATGTAAATTCCACTTTTCCATAATCGTAATTACTTGCTCATATTCTTTTTGTGTCAATAAAATATTTTTCAGATGAATATAATACGATTTATTGTTCGGTTGATTTTTGGCTAACTTTTCAAAAATATTTTTTGCTTTTTCAAACTTACCTTTCTGCTCAAAATTAATTGCTTTTTTATACTGTTCGTTTCGTTCTGATCTTATCAACTCTTGTGAAAGCAACACTAATGGCACCAGCAAAATTACTATAAATATTTTTAAATTTTTACTAAACATCTAAACTTCTAAACTCCTAATCTAAATTTTCCCCTGCCTTTTTCGTGGCTTCATTCTCTTTATTCCTCAACATTTCTTAATAGTTCCAAATATGCTTCCATCTCTTTTTTGTCTTCAATTGGAATTTTGGTGTTTTTTAATTGTTCTCTTATTTTACGAATTATTGATTCTTTATTTCCCAAATTTTCCGGTAGAGTAAACGGACTTTCTCGATCTATTTGCTGACCTGTTTTTGATTCTCGTTTTCTTGTTTTATCTCTTGTTCGCATTGACTTACTTGCATCTAATAATCTTTGTAGAATTTTCCTCTGCCTTATTATTGTTTGACGATTGACTTTTTCCCTTCTCATTTCATTTATTACTTTTTCCATATCATCGGCAATTTTTTCTAAATTCCCAAGTGGATTGTTTCCACTTCCTTCCATCTCTTGTTGTAACTGCTTTAATGATTTTCTGATCGCCTGTTGTCTTGCTGCCATTTTTCCCATCTCATCCATCATTAAACTTGGGTTCCCGGACATTCCTAATTGTGGCATTGAGCTGTTTAAACCCTTCTGCTTTTCAGCCATATTTTGCAACTGTTTTAAATATTGCCCAAATCCCATTCCACTTTTTGAACTATTTATAGAATCCATTGTCTTTTGTAATAAATATCCCAATTTGTTTAAAGTTACAAGATTCTCTAACATCGGCTTTTTTGCCGAATAAATTAAACCGCTTTCAATTTGTTTCAGCGCCTCGTTTGTATAATAAAAAGCATTTCTCAATTCTTGCACAATCGCCTTGTCAATGAAAAATGTCTTTTTTGACAATTCAATTAATGATCTATTTATACTTTTAATTCTTTCAAATACTCGGTATTGTTTAGAAGAAAAAATATTTAGATGTGGTGAATTCCTGCTAACTTGTTTTACACTAATATTGAGTTCTTCCTGTTCTTTTGAAGCTAATATCGTTTTAATAAATATCTTTTGAAAATCATTGATTATTTCATTCTTCTTTTTTTGCATATATGAGTTTTTTTGTTCTTCAAATGAATCAGAAAGTTTTTGTAATTCTTGTTTAGCTTCTTCTGCGGATTTTTCCCCTTGCGATTTTTGGGAATTTTTATATTGTTCACTACTCATTTGCATAATATCCGACACTTTGGATTGTTTAAGTTTTTCAGATAATTCTTCAAGTATTTTGTTAAATTCTTCGTCAAATTCAGTTTTTGACTTTTCAACAAATTCCTCAATATTTTTTGTATCTTTGGAAAGTTTCTTTTCTTTCGTTGCTAATTCTTCTGTAGATTTGTTTTGATCTTCCTCTAATATTTTTTTCTGTTTTTTAAGCGATTCTTTCAATTGTTTTGATATTTCAGATAATCGTTGCTCTTTTCGTATTTCTTCAAAAATCCCCAAAGTTCTGTCCAATGCCTGTTCAAATCTCTTTTGTTGATCTTCAAAATCTTGTAACATTTTTTCCATATTGGAATCATCATTACGATTGATTTTTTCTTGCATATTTTTTATCATTTCAAACAATTCATCATTCATTAATTCATCAAATATTTTTTGCAGCTTGCCATATTTGTCTAATATTTTATCATCAAATAATTTATTTTCTTTTAAAAATTTCTGATGTTCTTCCAGCTCCTTTTTAATATCATCTAATTTTCTATTTATCTCCTTTTGTTCTTTAAGAACTTCTTCTAATTGCGATTTGTCCTCCCAGTCAATTTTCCCTTCCTTTAAAAGCTGCATCTTTATCTCTTCAATCTTCTCTGTCAGTTCTTTTGTCTTCTCATAATTCTTTTGAATATTCTGTTCTATTACATTTTCATTAATATGCGATCGCTCAAACATTTCATTCAGAGTTGGAAATCTTGCTGTAAAAACTTTTGAGTTTGCAATTTTCGGGCCGCTGATATTGTCATTATCTGAAACAACAAATCTGTATTGTATAACATCGCCAGGACTAAGAAATTCATCTATTTTCCAAGCATCAACTATTAATTGGTCTGAAATATCTTTTTCAATTTGGATGCTGTATATTTTTGAAGAGTGATTAACATTTGTAGAATAGCTTTTCTTTATTTTATACGAAATTGAAAAATTGTTAAACCCGAAATCATCACTTATTCTAACCCTAAAAGGTATAATAAAATTCTCCGTTAAAATAATATCTTGTTCTGGATGGAAAATTTGTAAAGCGGGATATTCATCTGAAATAATTTTAAATTTATAAATTAGCGGTTCATTGATCTCAATTGAATCCACATTAGAAAAATTAAATTGATATTCGCCGGAGTTCATCATTGTAAATTTCAAATAAGCATTTTTCCCATCAATTTTGAAATTTTTCTGCCAATCCAAAGTTGTAAAAGTCGCTTTGCCGATAGAGTCGCTCAGTTCGGCAAAGATTGACATTTGACAACCTTTTAATGCGGAAATCATATCAATGTTCGCATTGTAAAATTCGTTTGGTAATTTTGAATATAAAGGCGGAATTATAGAAAAATTTAATTTTCTAACTTCCGGACGATTATCAATTGCAATTTCAAAAGTATAGCTTCTAAATTTTTTCCATGGATAAAAAATGTTCGGACGGTGTACTTCTACAAAATACCGAAAATCATCTTTAATCCTATTAAATTGAAAATTGGCAATACTATCATTTCTCACTGTAGGATATATCTTTTCTGAATTACCTGAAATGATTTTCTTTAAATATAATGGGAAGTTATCCGGAATGTTGTGTTCAACTTTTATTTTTAACGAATCAAATGCATAAATATTTCTATCGCCTGACACAACATTTAAATAATATGGAATTGGTTTGAAGTATTTTTTTCGAAAGTTAATTAAGCGATCAAATGAATTTGAAAACATTATAACCGAAAGAATCAAAGCTATAAATGATATAATAAATTTTATTTGTAGAGATTTGGGAATGGTCTTTGAGTAACGATTTAAGAATTTATTCACAGAATACTTTTCTTTAAATTTGCGAATGGCAAGTTTGCTTAATTCATCGTCATAATAGGACAATTGGAAAATATTAATTAATTTATCTTTTACATCTGAAAAATTGTTACCGATTTTCTCCAAAATTAATTCGTTGCTACAAATTTTAGAATTAATATCGCGAATTTTTAAAAATTTTATAAAAATATAGATAATCACAAAATTACAAATAAATGGTAAGACCAAAACTGTTTTAGTCGTCGGCTGAAAGTACCAAATTGATTCGGCAATTATCAAAATGAGAGAATAAATAAAATCATAGAATAAAATTGATAACAAACTACTAAATAAAAAGTGTTTTGCTTTCCGTGAACGGTAATCACTTAATATTTTGTTGAAATAAGGTTGCATTTCTTTTGTATGATTCAATTTTCTCATCTCTAAGTATAATAAAAATATTTTTAATTTACCATGATTGAAAGAATAATTTAAAATACTTGCAAAAATTAATAAAAATTTTTACATTTATGAAAATGAAAAATAAATACATTAAAATATTATTTTGGATTACAATTTTTAGTATAGCAATGGCATTTATAGAAACTTCTGTTGTTGTATATATAAGAAAATTGTATTACCCTGAGGGTTTTAGATTCCCGTTAAAAATGATTGAAAGTAATATTGGAATTACAGAGTACTTTCGTGAACTGGCAACTATAGTGATGTTAATATCTGTTGGAATTGTTGTTGGAAAAAATAATTTACAACGATTTGCATACTTTATTTATGCCTTTGCTATTTGGGATATTTTCTATTATGTATTTCTAAAAATT
>JAUVLI010000146.1 GCA_030600775.1 Fidelibacterota bacterium
ATCAAAAAAGAATATTATTTTGTAAAAATAAAGATTTATTTGTTATTTTTATATACAAATTTAGAGTAACTTTTTAAATAATAAAATTAATATAATTTAATAAATATTAATTACTTATATCTAATTTATATAAAATTTTAGTGTGTAATGTGTTGATTCAAAGATATTTTTTTTAAAAAAATACTTGACAAAGGAATATTTATATGTTATTATATGTAAGCGGTTACATAACAAAGTCAAAGGATTGGTTAAATGGCAAATATCAATAATGTGGCAAAAAAAGCAAGGGTTTCAATCGCTACAGTTTCAAGAGTTATTAATAATAAAAAATATGTTGCAACTAAAACACGCGAAAAGGTAATGTCTGTAATTGAGAAGTTGGATTATAAACCTCTATATTCTGCAATAAATCTTGCTACAAAACGAACTGGTAATATTGGATTTATTGTGTGGGGTGAACATTTTTCTGAAATTGAAAAATTTTACAGTCAGATTTTTCTGGGTATGGAATATTCTGCCAGAGATAGCGATTATTACATTCTATTGACAACAGTAAAAGAAAAATTTAATCCAAAAGAAGACTTACCAAGATTTCTGAAATATAAAGATGTTGATGGCGTTGCATTGGCTGGCCGTGTGCCGACTAGTTTGATTGAGTATCTTGAAAATCAGGGAATACCTTTTATTTTGATTGATTACGGTATTCCGGATAAAGTGTGTAATTCAGTTGTTATGGATAACTATAATGGCGCTTTTCAAGCTGTTGATCAGATTGTAAAATCAGGAAAAAAGAATATTGGATTTATTGGCGGGAGCTATTTTCATCCATCTGTGAAAGATAGATATCGTGGATATAAAGATAATTTAAAATCCAATGGATTAGGTGACTCTGAATATTTTGATAAATTTAGTTTTCTTAAAAATGTTGAAACTTCACCGGAAATTGGAATTCAGGGGGTTAAGCATCTGCTTTCTCAGAATATTGGATTAGATGCAATATTTTGTTGTAATGACACAACTGCTATGGGAGCATTATCTGAATTGAAAAAATATAACATTAAAGTTCCTAAAGAGGTATCTGTGGTTGGTTTTGATGATATTACACTTTCTTCTTTTTGTACACCGTCATTATCAACAGTAAGAGTTCCAAAACTTGAAATAGGCAAAGAATCTTACAGATTATTAACTGAAATTATTGCAAATCCGGATTCAACGCCACAAACCAGCATTATAGATGTAGAATATATACAAAGAAGAAGTAGTTGATTAATTAAAGAGAAATAATGTTTACTGATTTAAATGGAAATAAAATATTTATCTTAGGCGCTAATTACTGGCCATCATCCTCAGGTCTGAATATGTGGTCAGAATGGAATCCTGAAGAAATTGAAGATGATATAAAACGAATGAAAAGTTTGAAGATAAATGTTTGTCGTTTTTTTCTATATATGCCGGATTTTATGCCAACTTTTGATAATGTAGATTCAACAATGATTGAGAGATTAGAAAAATTTCTTGAAATTTGTGAAAAACATGAAATGTACTCATTCCCAAGTTTTTTTGTTGGTCATATGTCAGGTGAAGATTGGGATGTGAGTTGGCGAAATGGACGGAATTTTTTGACTGATCCCGATATGATCAAAGCCATGAAATATTATATCACTGAAATTGTAAATAGTACTAAGTATTTCAAATATATTATTGGATGGCTGTTATCTAATGAAATTCCAAATTATGTCGGTCAACAAGATCCGGAAATAATTGCAAATTGGACAAAAGATATTATTGAAACAGTAAAAAAACTTGATTCAAAAAGACCAGTCAGTATTGGTGATGGAGCGTGGACACCAGAAATTAATTCTGAATATGATCGTTGGAAGTTCCAATTACGGAAATTAAATAAATATCAGGATTTTGTTGGTTTACATTATTATCCACGAGTTATAAGCCCCTGGCAACATACTTATACAACAGCATTTCGTTTGAAAATGGCTCAGGAATGGGGAAAGCCTGTTCTTGTTGAAGAATTTGGTACATCAACAGTTTCATGTTCTGAAGAGAATCAAGCGCATTATTATCGTTCAGTATTTTATAGTTCCTTAATCAATAATTCTATTGGAGTCATGGGATGGTGTTTCAATGATTTTGATTTTGAGGATAAAAGGCCTTATTCTCATCATGCTTTCGAAGATAGATTCGGAATAGTAAAAACAGACAAATCGATCAAACCGGTTGGTAATGAATTCATTGAATTTAAAAAAGTTATTGACGAATTGTATTCTGATAATTACCAAAAAGTGGAAAACAATGTAGGATTGCTCATTCCTTCAAATTACTATTATAAATATCCTTATCAGTTTAAACCGGAATTTGATAAATGGTACGGTTTTTATCTTGAATCATTTTCTTTGATGAAAAATGCTGCTATTGATGTTGAATGTGTAATTGAACCTGCTATTGAATTAAATAATGAAAATGATTTACAGCCGAAAGAAAAACTTGATCCAAAAAAACTTCCACTTCTTTTTGCTCCCAGATTGAAGATATTTACAAAGAATTATTGGCGAAAAATAGTCGATTATATTAAAAAAGGTGGGAATTTGTATTGCAGTTTTGCAGTAGATAGTTGGGTAATTGATTGGCATAAATTAGTTGGTGTCGAGATGGATTGCAAATTTGGTGTCCCTGATTTTCGAGATACAGATCATTTGGAAATAACTGTAATTAAAGATTGGGGGAAATTTGGAAAAGATGAAATGTTTACTATTCCAATTCAAAATGATAATCCTGAAGAAAGTTATTGCTCGATTTTAACTACTGATGCAGAAATAATAATGAAAGATCAATATGGTGATCCATTTCTGATAAAAAACAAAGTTGGAAAAGGATACGTTTATTTTACCCCTTATCCAATTGAAATGTTATCACTTGTCAACAATGATGATTCATGGAAAGATAATTTGGTTAAAATTTACAGATCAATTTATAATGAAATTTATAAAAATTTAGATTTTAAGATATGCAGTAACGGATTGGAAATGGGAATTTGGAAAACATCTGATTCTAAAAAGTATAAACTAATAATACTCAATCATTCGTGGAATAAGAATGAGGGAGTTTTACATATAAAAAACAGGAATTATGAATGTTCCAGCACAACAAATTTTAAACAAATCAATGAAAATCAAATTTGTTTTGAATTAGATCGTAAAGGTGTGGTGGTTTTTAATTTAATGAAAATAATATCAGATAATAAAAGTTTGGGATAATTACACATGATATTATTTTTAAAAATGTTTTATTAATGTTTAAAAAAGGAGAAGAAATGAAGAAATTAACTTTATTGCTAATAGCAATAACAATTGTTTTTTCGGGTGCTTTGATGTCTCAAAATATTATTGAAAATTCAAGTTTTGAGAATCAAGTACCGGCATTTTGGAGTGGATTAAATGGAGCAATCGGTTCAGAATTGACATGGGAATCAACGGAAGTATTAAGTGGATTTCATTCTTTTAAAGTAAGTAAGAGTGTATCGACTACAAATATGGTTGGTTGGGTATCTGTAAATAATGCTAATTTATATTGGAATCATGCAGAAGCTGGAACTTATGCATTAAGTGCAAATGTTAAAACTGTAGGAGTAAACACAAGTCCTGCAAATGATGATGCGAAAATCGGAGTGATTTTTGAATTTAAAAATGCTGCAGGTGAAGAA
>JAUVLI010000078.1 GCA_030600775.1 Fidelibacterota bacterium
GTTTGTTTAATTTTTTGTATGTTATATTTTATTTCTAATAAACTTTTATATTTAATAGATAAATTCACACCTTTTCTATACGAATAAAAACTTAAATATTTTTTCTTTGATAAATCGTATCTATATTCAAAACGCTGAGAATACATTGGTCCAATATTAACTGATAACTTTTTAAATTTACTAAAACCAGATAAAGATACTTTATATTCAAACTTGTCATTAGTCAACTCTTGATAAAAGTTCTCCCAATCAAGAAACCCCCTATCTTCCCATCTGAGAAAGAATTGAAAATTCGTTCCATATCGATGATCAAAGAAATAACTAAAACTTTGATTTAGTTTCAATCCTCGAAATATCATACTATTTATATGAACAGATGGCAGGTCTTCATAATCATAAACAAAATAATTAGTGTATATTTCCTGATGTGAACGCCAAGTTACCCTGTCCGGTATATTTAAAACCAGATCAGATCTCAATGAAAATATTCTATTCCAATGATTTTGAGCCGATCTTTGATGCCACAAATATACCAAATGATGGAAATAAAAATTACCTGATATTTCAAAATGTAAAAATGAATTGAATTTGTGCCTCCATTTCATATCGATAGAATAAGATAATTCATCTCTATCATCATAATTAGAGGTATCCGGTGTATCAAAATTAAATAATGAAGCGTAATATTTAATCTCAATACTATCGTTATTTGAAAATTGATATGAGGATTTAACTTTAAGATTTTTTTTGTCAAAAGTATATCCGGCAGGTAAATATATTCCTTCAGATGTGGCTTTTGAATTATTCTGTTTGTATTCATTCGATAAATAAAATATCGTTTTTAACTTATGAAAATTATTTGTTAATTTGATCTTATTGTTAAACTCAAACTTTTCATATGTGCGACTGACCATAGAATCGGAATAGACAAATCTGTGTCTATCATTATTTGAAATATATTCCACATCATAATTCATTTTTGAATTTGAGAATAACGGAAAAGTCAAACTATTACTAATATTGTATCTCTCATTTAATCTTTTTTCAATATTATTTCCTGATTCATCAACAAAATATTCTCGATTGATGACCTTGTATTTACCTTCAATTTTGTTTTTTACATCATTAGTAATATCTGTGTAAAAAATGAGTTTATTATCAAATTTATAATTTTCTCTTTTTTCAGTTTTTTCATAATTCAAGTTCGTAAATGGTTTCAGATTATAATTGGAAGTTGGAAGAATTTTAAATTTGACGAAATATCCATTATCCTCAATTTTCAATCTGTTTTCCGATAAATATCCAGTATCGAAAATATATTTCAAATTGGGTTTGAATTCATTTGATAATCCGACTAACATTTTTGAATAATCATTTGAATAATTTATATATTCATCACTCAAATTAAAATAATTTAATTTTATTCCACTACTGAAGTTATGGAATAAGTATCTTGATAAATTTATTGACGAATTCAACTCATTTTTTATTTTAACTTGTTGATTGCTTTTTGAATAAATTTTACTATTATTGATAATTTTAGCTATAAAAAAATATTTTTTATAAGATAAGTTAGCTTTTGAAACTCCATTAATTTTATAATAGTCATTCATTTGTTCCATACGAACACTCGTAGTATCAAAGGCATACACTTTCACAGAAAATATTAATCCAATGAATACGATTATTATTATTTTTGAAAATTTCATGTTATAGTACATATTAAATTATAAATTATATATTTTAGATTATAATCCCAATAAATAATTAAAAATTCAATCTAGTTTGTTTTGTGTAATTTTTACTATCTTGGTTAAAATATTTACAATTCCTTCAATTTCTTAATTTTTGAATTTTTGAGTTTCTCAATTTCTCAATTTCTTAATTTCACAATTTCTCAATTTCTCAATTTCTTAACTTCTTGTTTCATTTGTCAACATTTTTAAATTATTTTTTATCTCATTAGAAATATTAAGATCTTTCATTTTCCATTGCCAATTATTTTCTGTTTTCCCGGGAAAGTTCATTCTTGCCGATTCATCTAAGTTTAAAATATCCTGCATCGGAATTATTGACCAAATTGCTTTTGATCGCATTGCTAAACGAATCAACGACCAAGAAATATTTTCACCATTAAAGTCAGTAAATTTGTAAACATTTTTTTTATCGTTTTCAGTCGCTTCATTGTTATACCAACCGAGTGTTGTGTTGTTATCGTGTGTTCCGGTGTAAACGACACAATTTTCAGTATCATAATTTTGGGGCAGGAATTTGTTATCTTCGGAATCAAAAGCAAATTGTAAAATTTTCATTCCCGGAAAATTAAATTCATCTCTTAATTTTATTACCTCATCCGTTATGACTCCGAGATCTTCAGCAATTATCGGCAAATTGTCTATTTTTGTTTTCAAGAAATTAAAGAAGAATGCCCCGGGTCCTTTTACCCATTTTCCATTAATAGCCGTTTTTTCTTCTATCGGAACTTCCCAAGCAGCTTCAAATCCACGAAAATGATCTGCCCGAATATAGTCAACCATTTTCAATGTATGCTTAATGCGATTTACCCACCAGAAATAATCTTTTTCCTTTAATATTTCCCAATTATAATGTGGGTTTCCCCAAAGTTGTCCTGTCTCACTAAAATAATCGGGTGGAACTCCAGCAACTACTTTTGGCTTTCCTTTTGGATCTAATTTAAATATGGAACGATTAGCCCAAACATCAGCAGAATCATAAGAGACAAAAATTGGAATATCACCAATAATTTCAATATTGTTGGCGTGAGCATATTCTTTTATTTTTCCCCACTGATGAAAAAATAAGAACTGTTCAAATTTTATCTTCTCTAATTTAGATCCATTTTCTTCTTTCCAAATAGTAGATATTTCATTATTATTTTTAAATTCTTTCGGAAAATCAATCCAACTCTTATTTTTAAATACCTTCTTTAATAATAAAAAATTAGCTGTATATTCTATCCAAAACGATTCATCTTTTATGAATGTATCAAATTTTTTCCTGAGAATATTTTGTTTTGAAAAATTGTCGTAAGCAATATTAATTATTTGATTTTTTCTTTCATATTTATCTTTTACTTTGCTTTCCAATTTTGAAATATCATTTTGAGAAACCAATTTTTCTTTCAACAATTCTTGAGGACTGATCAACATTGTATTGCCTGCAAATGCAGAATTACTTGCATAAGGAGAACCAAAACTATCTGGAATTACAAGTGGAAGTATTTGCCACAATTTTTGATCTGTTTCTTTTAAAAAGTCAACAAAATCATATGCAGATTTGCCCAGATCACCCATTCCCCACATTCCCGGTAAAGAAGTTGGATGTAGCAAAATTCCATTTGAGCGATTATATTTTTTGATATTTTCTCCTTATATATTTTATTCAATACTATTAAAGTTAATCAATTTTTGGTTAAATTGAAAATTTTAAATTAGAAAAGAATAAAACATAAATAACGTAGATTATGTTGATTATTGCGAATTTTTACTTATACTTTTTACATATATTTTACAAAGTTTTTCACAAAGTCCAAAAAATTCTTCTCTTTATGGTTTTTTTCACCTATGTTGATCTGTGTCATCTATGTTCCATTAAAATAATTAATAATAATTTGTGAATTGATATAATTTTTTATTAAATTAAAGAAATGAACAAGAGAAAAATAAATAATAAAATAGGTGTAAAATGAAAAAAATTATCTTTTTAATAATTATAGCTATTTTAACGAGTAGTTGTAATTTATGGAAAAAAGAAATAGGGGTAGTAATTGAGTGGAAAGTAGTTAGTGAGCAAGGGAGAAATGCTGAAGTCCCGGCTGGAGTGCGATATAAAACATTTTCAATAAAAACCGGTGAACATAAGGTATCTAAGAAAAAAGATTTCATCAAAGAAATTGATAAATTAAATATTGATAATTTAGAATTGCTCTTAAATAAAAACCAAAAAAATAGATGGCGGATTGACAAGAAGAATTTAAAAGACATTACTTTTGAAACAGTGCTTCCCGAAAATGATAAAAAACAAGAATATATCAACCTTATAATTCCAATCATTTATCAGCCATTTCAGGTAATTTTTACCGATGTTGTTGATGGAGGAATTGATAAAGATGATATATTTAATAATATAGAAAAAGTCGCAAATACTAACGATTTATACGTATATATTACTAATGGAATAATAAAAATTTCAAGCAAAGACGACAAAAATTGTTGGAAAAAACTTTATAACATTACCGAAACATCATTATTCAATAAAATATTTGATAGAATAAACGATTTTTATGATGAATTTTGGGCTTCAAATTATTATTCTGAAATTGAAGATTATGATGTATATTTATTATTATCAAAATATGTTTATCAATTTGACAATGAAAAATTAGAACTGTTAGACAAAAGATTAAACAATTATAAAAATATTGAAACAAAAATATATATTCCAAAATTAAATTTTAAAAATGATACTTTAATGAATTATAAAAATTTAGAAATATCTTTTATTGATAGTTCTGAAAAAGAGATAATAAAATTATTTGATACTAAGTAACGGAGGAAAAATGAAAAGAAATATTCTATTATTAACAGCAATAATTTCAATTTTTGCATTTAATTCACTATCCGGACAGAAGATTTTGAGATATCCTCGAAAGTATAATATTCCGAGTAATGAAAATGACCTATCACCTGTAACAGAAAAAAAAGATAAAACTTTTGCCAATTGGATTGTATATTCTCCAATAAATGAAGTAAAAACCTACACTAACCCATCACCAAGTAGTGCTGTAAAAAAACAACTGAAATATATGGATTATTATTATGTAATTGAAGAAAATGGCGCATTCGCTCACATCTATAAAGATGAAAATGTTCAAGGAAGAAGTCTTTCTAAAGATGCTATAGATTTCGGATGGATACATAAGAGGGAATTGTTATTATGGAATAAATGTCTTGTTACATCTGAATATAATATTAACAAAAAAGCGTTGATCGTAAATACTGTAGAGACGATAAAGGGTCAAGATATAAATGATCTTAATTATGTAAAATTTAGAAATGCTCCGTCCAAAAATGCCGATTTTACGGGCAATAAATCACAGATGTTTGAATATTATTATGTGTATAAAACCGATGTTGATTCTGAAGGTAATGAATGGTATTTATTATCAATAGCAGATTTTATTGCATCAATTAATGACAGAGAAGGAATATTGGGTTGGACAAATAAAAATCGTTTAATTGATTGGGATTCCCGTATTGCCGTTGAACCAAATTGGGAAAAAGAAGCTCAAAAAGAGAGAAAAAGCAAACAACAATTGGTTTTTTGGGCAGACAAGGAATCGTGTTTGAAGTATTTTTCTTCAGAAAGTTCGATATCTGATACTATGAAAATATGGGATAAGGATAATCTTAAAAAAAGAGCAAATGGATCATTGCCAAGATTTCCACTTTTACAGAATCCGAAAACAATACAATATGAAAATAAAGAGGTAAATATTCTTAAAGCCGGTATTATTGGTGATGTAAAAAACAGAGAAGAAACTGTCTTTTCAGCAGAAAATTTCTCAAAAGTAATTGACAAAATTACTAAAAAACTTATTAAGAAAAAGAATGTAAATGTATTCTTTGTTATTGATGCTACAAAAAGTATGCAGCCATATTTTGGTTCGGTCAAAAATGCTATTACAAAATTCATGTCCAAAATCGAAGAGAAAAACAGTAATAATAAATTCAAATTTGCAGTAGGAATTTATCGTGATATTTCCGAAGGTGAAGAGAAAGCTTTTAAAGTAAAAGAGTTTGGAAACACAAAAGATGTTTTAAATTTTTTAAGTAATGTAAAAGCAAAAGATATTCATAATTACACATTTACTGAAAGCATGTTTGACGGAATAATTAATTCTCTATACAATTCTCCTGTTGACGCTGACGGTACAAATTTTCTAATTGTAATTGGTGATGCCGGCAATCACACAAAAAATGAAGTTAGTAATAGAGAGAAAATGAAAATCATTGCTGACCTGTTAAACGAATATGAATATAACTTCTTATCATTCCAAATTCACAATAACGGAAATAAACAAGAGCTCGAAGCTTCAGCAGAATTTGTGAATCAGTTTAAAGAAATTGGAAAACTATTTGGTGAAAAATCAAAGCTAGATATTAATATTGAAGGATTTGAAAATTATAAACCTGTATTAATTAAAGATGGTGAAAATTATAAATTTCAAAAGAATACATCTTATAGAATTTTCAATATTTATGGTTTACAGAAAGGAAGTAGTATTTCAGCAAAAGAATTAGAAAAAGAATTAACTGATCAATTAGTCGGTTATGATGATTTCGCTCGTGATTTTATTGATTTCGTAAGAGATAAGATTTACAAAAGAAAAGAAAAAATGGTCGATAGAAATTGGGGTACATTTAGCCCGGGCTATTATTATTTACTTAAAAATGCTGGAATTACGGACAAAGAAATAGAGGCATTAGAGAAAAATAGTTACCAAATGTTCGTAGAAGGTTGGGGACCGATAGATATTGAAGGTTATTCATATCCACTAATGAAAAAAGTATTAATATTTTCTCAAGACGAATTAAATAGAATAAATGTAAATATGCAAAATCTATTCCAATTTAGTACTTCGGAAGCATTTGTAAGATATATTAAAAGTCAAGCGAAGACATTGTTAATAGTTCAACGAAGCGATATTTCAATTAATGAATTGTTATCTCAAATAATTGGTTTGCCAGTTAGATCAAAACTTTTTGAGGATATTACTTTAAAAGATATTAATCACTTAACTGAAGACGATTATTTTAATTTAACCAAATATTTAAAGATCAAACAACGAAAAATAAGTAAAATTCTAAAAGATAAAGATTTCAAATATCAATTTATGCCGGATGTAAATAGAGCTTCGGTTTTCTATTGGATTGAAGAAGATGTTATGCCATAGTTGAAGAACTTTACCGCTGAGACGAAAAAATTGTAAAATAAAAGAAACGCTCGAAAAAATTTCGAGCGTTTCTTTTAAACTTTATACTATACAAAGCATTGCCTTGTATCTACGAACATCATTTTAATTTTTCTTTTTTCACAACAGAAAGATACAACCAAACACAAATCCCAGTAAATAGAATAGTTCCCAACCAAGCAAATCCTGAAACATGAGGCCACCAATTCTTATTTGCTGTAATAAATATTGGTAATGCGACAAGGATTCCCATTAATGCTTCGCCGGTAATAAGACCCGATGCAAATAGCAAACCTTTTTTCTTTAATGCTTCTGACTTGCTTTTTCTCTGTGAAAAATGAGCGATCATTCCACCAATAAAAATCGGGACTGATAGCGTAATTGGTAAATATATTCCAACAGCAACCGCTAAAATCGGAACTCTAAAATCAGAACCACGCTTTTTCTGTATCAAATCGACAATAATAATCAATATTCCAATTATTCCACCAATCCATACAAAATTCCAAGGTAGATTTCCTTGAAAAACGCCTTCTGCAACGGATTTCATCAAAGTTGCTTGTGGTGCTGGTAATGTATCTGAACCAATTGTATATGCAGTATGTAAAATATCCAAAGTCAATCCTAAAGCTAATGCAGCTGAAATAGTTCCGACAACTTGCATAACCTGCTGTTTCCATGGTGTGGCACCAAGTATATATCCGGCTTTTAAATCCTGCATATTATCACCGGCAATAGCGGCAGCACAGCAGACCAGAGCTCCAATAATTATTGATCCCGCAGCTCCTTCTACACTTCCAGTCCCAAGTATTGCCACCAACAATAATGAAGCAAATAAAATTGTAGCAATCGTTACACCGGAAATCGGATTATTTGAAGAACCAACTAAACCAGCCATATATCCGGCAACTGCAGAAAATAAAAATCCAAATATCATCATCACAATCGACAAAAGTATTGCAACTTTCCAACTGTGAAGGACATCAATATAGATAAAAAATACAGGGATAATTGCAAATAGCAAAGCTATACCAACCCATTTAATTGGAATATCTTTTTCTGTCCTTTCTATTTTTACACCGGAATTTACATTTTTATAAGCAGCTAAACTTGATTTAACTCCGGCTACTAATGGTTTGGATAAATTAATTATAGACCATATTCCGCCAACTACCATCGTTCCTACCCCCAAATATCTGATCTTTGAACTCCAGATATCAAGTGCAACTTCCATATTTACAACTTCATAATTTCCTGTAATAAATGAATAAATCGGAATTGCAAATAACCAAGAAATCAACCCACCGGCAAAAACCAAAATGGAAATATTTCTACCTACAATATATCCAACACCAATTAATGCAGGTGAAAGATCTGTTCCAAATCCAAAAACCGTCTTTCCAGTACTTTGCGAATCACGAACAAAAGGAACACCAAAAGCACCTTCCAAAGCAGAATTCCACATCACAAACCCCTGTTGAGCTAACTTTAATAGTCCACCTGCGATCGCAGTATATAAGATAATTAATACTTCCGTTTTCCCACCTGCAGTTTTTTCTTTCGCATCATTTCCGGCTTGCAAAACTTCAGCAGTAGCAATTCCTTCGGGATATTTTAATTTCGCTTCAATAATTAATGCTCGTCTAAGTGGAATTGTAAATAAAACGCCAATAATTCCAC
>JAUVLI010000092.1 GCA_030600775.1 Fidelibacterota bacterium
ACCGTATGTGAATATTTGTAGGCAAATCATTTTGAATTATTTCAAAATTACATTGTGATGTTAGATATGCCCATCCATAATATGGATCACTGCCTTTTAGATTTGATATAAGAAATATAGATATAATTAATATGATCGTTGATTTAAAGAGAAAATATTTATGTAATACAAATGTTAAAATGTTTTTAGTTTTACTCTGTCTTAGATAATTTGATTTCCTTTTCATACAATAAAATAGTATTTATAAAAGAGATATTAAAGAAAATTCAAAAAAAATATTGTAAAAATAAAAAAAATGATTTAAATTTGTAAAAATTGAGGAGTATTTATCATGAAACAAAAAATCCCCGTATTTATTATCGCAATATTTTTTTTATTTTCAATAGTTAATCTTAATGCAAAAGATAACGAACCCCAAAGTAGTTTTGAGCAATTATTACAAGAAATTACTAGTGAAGAAAACGATGAATTATTTAAAACCGAGAAAAAACTTACAAAAAATGATAAGGAATCAAATAGATTTATGCTAACAATTTCTAGTGGTTATTTAATTCCTTATGGAGGGAATATAGATGATGCATATTATGATGGTTATGGTGGGTCTATACAATTAAAAATATCCAACATATATAATTTTTTAGGATTTAAACACCATTTAGGAATTGAGGGTGGATATTATTTTAATGATGGAAATTTGCGTTCTGATTTAACGACTTATATGGCAAATTTTATTATTTCTACGGATATAAAGAAAAAAACAAAAGCTATCTTTGGATATGAAATTGGTGGCGGATATTATTTGCAGGACTTAGAACAGCCATACAATAACACAACAACTGCTACGGATCTCGGGGTAAAAGGAGGAATTAAATTGGGCTACAAAATTACAGACAACTTTTATTTTACGGTAAAAGGTAGCGGCATTTATATAATTGACGATTTTGAAACCGGTAGTACTCAAGAATATTTAATCGGTAATTTAGATATTTCTTATATATTTTAATTAAAGCACAATATCTAATAGGTATTCTATTATAATAAATTATATTTAAGTAAAATATGGAGGAAAAATGAAAAAGTTTAAAAATATTGTAACAATAATTTTACTGATTCTTACTTTTATTTTAACTGTAAATGGTAATAATATTAAGTTTGCATGGTTGACAGATACACATATTGGAGCCGAAGGATCGATACAAGATTTGAGTTTAACTGTAGAAGACGTAAATTTATTGTCTAATATAGATTTTGTTATTGTGTCTGGTGATATTTCTGAAATGGATATTGATAATAATTTAGATACTGCAAAGGTAATTTTGGATAGATTAAATGTTAAGTATCATATTATACCAGGGAATCATGATACAAAGTGGTCTTCTTCAGGATGCACAAAATTCAAAAAGATATGGGGAAAAGATAAATTTAATTTTGAATATCAAGGATTTCGTTTTATTGGTCTTCATCAAGGACCAGTTATGAGAATGGCACCTGGTTTTTTCTCGCCGGAAGATCTGCGATGGTTAAAATCAGAATTGAAAGATCTGAAAAATAAATCTCAACCAATAATTTTTATTACACATTATCCAATTGACGAGTCGGTTTCTAATTATTTAGAATTTTTAAATATTGTAAAGGAATACAATGTTCAGTTTATTTTGCATGGACATGGCCACGCAAATAAAAAGTTCGATTTTAGTGGAATTCCGGGTGTAATGAGCAGATCAACATTAAGCAAAGGCGAAAAATATGGCGGATATAGTATTGTAGAAATAAACTCTGATTCCACAAAATTTTATAATAAAATTGTCAATAGTGATAACCCCCAAAAGTGGCATTCTTTGCCCATTGGAAATAAATACTATGATAAAACTATTCAAATCCCAAAATTGGATTTTCCTATTACAAGCAACTCTAATTTTTACAAAAAATGGAGTTATAATTCAAAATATTTGGTAGCTGCACCTGTAAAAGTTGATGGTGATATGGTAATTTTTGGCAATAGTTCCGGTGATGTAACTTCTATTTCTCTAACAGATGGAAAATTGATCTGGAAATTTCACACAAAAGCAGGCATTTACTCAACTCCGGATATTTATCGCAATAGTGTCATTGTTAGCTCCGCAGATTCTTTTGTTTATTGTTTAAATGTTAATGATGGAAAATTGATCTGGGAATATAAAACTGATGCACCAATTGTAACTTCACCGGTAGTTTTTAAAAATACGATTTTTATTGGTGGTAGCGACAATAAATTTAGAGCGATTAATTTAAATGATGGTAAATTAAAATGGGAATTTACAGGAATTAGCGGATTCATTGAAAGTACACCATTGATATATAAAGACAAGATTATTTTTGGAGCGTGGGGCGAAACAATTTATGCATTAAATATTTCAGATGGAAAATTAGTTTGGAAGTGGTCAGGTGGTAGAAAAGGAGAATTATATTCACCAGCAGCCTGCAATCCGGTAGGAGCATATAATAAAGTATTCATTGTTGCACCGGATAGATTCGCAACTGCAATAAATGTTGATAATGGCGAAACCGTATGGCGAACAAATTCATTTACAGGAAGAGAGAGTATCGGATTATCGGAGAAAAGTAGGATGATCTATATAAAAACAATGCGGGATACTTTAGTTGCTGTTTCGACAATTTCAAATGATTTAAAAGTAAAGTGGAAATCCGGATTAAATTATGGTTATGATATTGATCCGTCTTATGCCGTAGAAAAAAATGGGAAAATATATTTTACTACACAAGAAGGATATATTTATTCTGTGTCATCAGAAACAGGTAAATTAATTTGGGAGCAGAAAATAAGTGTGGGATTATTAAATACACCCGTGGTGACAGATTTGGGTGATATTATTCTTTCGGGATTTGATGGCAAAATAACTTGTTTAACTATTCCAACCAATTAGAAAATGTTGTATAAATTAAAAATTATAAGTTTGGTATTAGTATTATTTCTTTCAATGTGCATTGCACAGCCGACTTTTGTATTTTTAAAAAAGGCCTATTTGGGAAATGGAATTTGGCAAGATAGTATAAAGATCAAAATTGAAAATGGTATTGTTCAAGAAATTACGAATTTTGATTCTATACCAAAATATGGGGATTTTTTAGATCTGTCAACGATGACTGCCTTACCCGGATTGGTTTTCCCATTAAAAAATATTGTTCTTGACACTTCTTTTAACACAGTAAAATTTATTGAAATTGATAAAACAAATTATGATTGGTCTAAGAAAATAAAACATTCCAATATTGGTATTTGTACTTATTTATGCTATTCACTTAATGCAAAAGATCAAATTTCCACACTTGAAATTTATCCGAAATTAAACATCTCAATCTCACCAATTGGTATTACTATTAACGAATTTGATCCATTTGCACTTCTAGCCATTGATAGTCGTATTCGGAGTTATGGTGAATTTTTGATCAATGATTCTGCTGATACTATTGATGTTCAACATTTCGTTGATTATAAAATGAATAACTTATTATTAGAAAATCTCTTTGAAGAAATGCCAATATATTTAATAATTAATGAACAAAAGCAAATTGAAAACTTGATGAAAAGATTTTCTCAATTCCAGATCAATTATATTGTTACTTATGAATTATTGGATGAAATCCCGGATTCAATTAATCATTTTATATCGGCTGTATTATTTAAAAATGCAAAAGAATATGCAAATTATTTAAACAAGGTAACAAAAACAGAAAGAGATAAATACATTCCAATATTGAAAGATTATTCCGGCTGGAATTCTATTTTAGTTACCATAAAAAAGCAAAGTGATAAGGAACGATTTATTGATGTAATGACAAGTATTCCCGCAGGATTTTTTCGAATTAATGAACATTATGGTGAGATTAAAATTGGCAGAGAAGCAAATATGTTGTTTTTTTCAAGCAATCCATTTAATAAGAAAAAAGATATTGTTAGCATAATGATAAATGGGAAAATAATTATTGAGTGAATATTTTAAAAATAATTTTATAAATTTAAGTTGTTTTATTGAAAAACAGGAAACAAAGAGCTTGAAAAATAATATAAACGAATACAAAAAGGTCAAAGACTTTCAAATGAAAAATAATTGGCGAATACAAATTAGTATTATTTTATTCATGTTGATAATGATGTTAACTGGATGTGCGTATTTTAATACATTTTATAATGCAAAACAATTGTTTAAAGAATCTCAAACTGCATACGGGGAAGAAGAAAAGAAAAACGCGCTGTCTTCAAAAACAGTAAAGAGTTTAAATGAAGCGGCTGCCAAAGCTCAGAAAGTAATAATGAAATTTCCTAATTCGAAATATGTAGATGATGCCATGTATTATTATGGGGTTTGTAATTTCCAATTAGGGAAATATTTAATTGCTCGTAAAAAGTTATTAGAATTAACATTAGAATATCCAGAAAGTGAATATCTTCCCCAAGCTCAATTATGGATAGCAAAATGTTATTTCAGACAGAACAAAAAAGATATGTCATTTTCATTGTTGGAACGATTCATTAAAGATAAAAAGAATCGAAAATATTTTAGTGATGCAATGAGTTTGGCAGGATATTTGGCATTGGAAGAGGGAGACAATGAAAAAACATTTTCGTATTTTAATCAAGCGATAATCAATACGAAAGACAGAGTAGAAAAGAGCCAACTGCTTTATAATTTAGCTGTTATTTATACCGATAAAAATATGTTGAACGATGCATTAACGAATTTGGAAAAGGTAGAGAAAATATCTAAAGATCCGTCATTGCTTATGGATGTTAAATTGCAATACATAAAAGTATATAGATTACAAAAACGATATGCAAAAAGTAAAAAATTAATTGAGGAAATGTTAGACAATCTGGATTATGAAAAAATATGGCCTCAATTAGAAGTTGAATTAGGATTGATCTTATATTATGAAAAGCAAAGTGAAAAAGCGATTTTGAAATATGAATCGGTTTTAAAAGACCATAAAAATACATCGTCCGCATCACTTGCTGCATATTATTTGGGAGAGATCTATTTATTTGATAAAATGGATTTTAACAAGGCAAAAAATTATTATAAAAAAGTAAAAAACAACGAATTAAAAAAAGGAATTATTAATAATGCTGATAAAAAAAATAAGCTCATTAGTAATTATTTGAATATTGAAAACGAGAGGAAGCAATTAGTTAAAGAAGAGCCTAAATTAGTTGATCAGCCGAAAGAATATTATAATATCCTCATAGATACTTCTAATAGTAACTATTCTTTTATAGATTCATCGAAGATAGATTTATACAAAATAGATTTGTCGAAAGTAGATTCATCGAAAACAGATTTGTTGGGAATAGATTCGTTGAAAATAGATTCATCAGAAATGGATTTTTCTAAGATTGATTCGTTGCGTTTGAGGAAATTAGATAAATTTAAAAAAGATGCCAACAATTATGGACAGATCCGTTTTAATGAAGCAGAGTATTATGTGTTTTATTTTGAAGCTGTGGATTCTGCTTTGTCGATCTATCGCAACACAGTGTCATTTTTTCCATATATTGATATCATACCGCAGATTTTAAATACCTGGGCTTTTGTTTTAGAAACAGAAAAGGGCGATACAATTAAAGCCGACAGTTTGCGCCATTTAATGGTTGAAAAATTTCCCGAATCATCTCTAACATATCACTATTTAGGTAAACAAAATCCTGATAGTGTGAGATATAAAAAAGATCAAAAGCAGATATATGAAATTGAAAGGGGTTTTCTTAATAAAGAGAAATATTCACAAGCTATTGACAGGTTCCAAAATCTGATATTGGATGGTTCGCTTGATTCAACAAGTATAGCCCATACATATTATCAAATTGCTTGGATTTATGATTATGAATTAATAGAGATTGATAGTACGATTGATGAAGCAATGAAATATTATAAAATAATAGCCGAGGATTTTCCTAAAACGCAGTTTGCTTCGATCAGTCAAAAGAGGATCAACGCAATAACTAAAATGATTGAAGATAAAACTAAAGCGATTCAAGATACATCGAAATCAGTTAAACAGGAAATCCAAACCAATGAAAAAGAAAAATTAATTAAAGATGAATTCCCCCAAAAAGAAAATAATAGAATAAAAGAAATTGAAAAAGAAAAAGATAGAAAACGGCCAAAATTCATTAGGAAGAGAAAATTAGAAGAATAATTCAAAAAAGGATCATATATTGAAAAAACAAGTAATAATTGTTTTAATTTTTATATTAATTGTAGGTTGCACATCTGTTCCTCGTTACATATCTTCATCTTCTTCATCAAGATTTTCTTCAAGTCGAAGCAGTAGCAATTATAAGAGGAAACCGCTGTCCTCAAAAGCAAAAAACCCAAAATTAATTCCTGTTATAAAAAATCCAAAATTATCATATAGGCAATCTTGGCATGGAACAGCTTCGTATTACGGCAAAAAATTTCATGGGAAAAAGACAGCAAATGGTGAAATTTATAATATGCATGCTTTTACAGCTGCCCATAAAACATTACCACTTGGTACGATGGTAAAAATTACTAATATTGCAAATAAAAAATCGGTAATTGTGAAAATAAATGACAGAGGTCCCTATATTCAAGGCAGGATCATAGATTTATCTTATGCTGCTGCTCAAAAATTAGATTATATCGGTAATGGAACTGCCGAAGTAAAAATAAAAGTTTTAAAATTTGGCGACAACGGTTATAAAAAGTGATAATTATTAATTAAACTTTACTATCAAGCAGTTTTTTTAAAGAACTTTAATAGTCCTTCAATAATGATCCAAACAGCGATAACAAAAATTGTCATTTGTTTAAACTTTCTTTTATATTAATTTACTTCCAGTATATTTGATCAATTACATAAATAATTTAAAGTTTTTCTATTACATTAACAAGAAATGTTTTTTAATGATCAGAAGTGTTTTATTGCTAATATTAACAAATTTATTAAATGTTTATATGCCAATTGCCAATCTGCCTGCTAAAAATATGGGCAATCCAGCTTCTACGATTTTTTCTTGTGTGTTTTTGATTTTGTAATCAATTCTCAAAATTCTTAATCTATTATTTTCAGTGTTAAAAATGCAAAATGATGATTGGGGATTTTCATCTCTTGGTTGTCCAACACTTCCAACATTTACAATATATTTGTTCTTATTTCTTATCTCAATATCTAGTCCATTTTTTGCCGTGAAAAAGTTAACTTCATCTTTACATTTTTCAAAAACGATCGGTTGATGAGAATGACCAACAAAACATATTTTTTCATTAAAATAATTAAATTCGTCTCTTATTTTTTCCATTGATAAAAGATATTGCCAAGCAGAAGGTGAAGAAGGAGATGAATGAACTGTCATTATATTCCAAGCTGGAATTTTTTTAATAAGTGGTAATTGTTGTAAATATCCATAATTGTTAACTGATAATTTTCTTTGTGTCCATTTAATTGCTTCCTTGCCGAATTTGTTGAAATTTTTAATAGGTGTCTTTTTTACAGCACCATAATCGTGATTTCCAGCCACACAATATTTAACATTTTCTTTAACTATTTGAACACACTCGTTTGGATTGGCTCCGTATCCGACAATATCACCAATGCAGATAATTTCGTCAACCTTTTGTTCATTAGTTAATATTGACATTACTTTATTTAATGCTTCCAAGTTATGCCCCTGTCCCTGTCCC
>JAUVLI010000082.1 GCA_030600775.1 Fidelibacterota bacterium
TGTAAAACACGGTATTTGCTATTCAGGTATTTCTCCGGAAGAAACAATACTTGATGCAGAAGATGAATATCCTTTTTTCTTTCAATTCTCAAAGTATCAAAATGAATTTGCTAAACTTATAATAGAAAATTTAAAAATGATCAATGGTGCTCAACTTGGTAGTTCATTCGGTGGAATAACAATTTATCAAGCAGATATTAATTTAACTAATGTAATAATTGAAAATTGCAATGGTGGTGTTGGTAGTGCAATTTTAACTGCTAATGGTTATTGCAATCTATATAATGTAATAATTAGAAATAATACCGGTGGTAGAGGCGTATCACATTCAGTCGAGTACAACTGTCCAAACCCAATTCTTGATGCAACTTTTAAAAACTCAGTTTTTCAAAACAATAATCCAGATGATAATCGCAGTGGTGGTGCTATCCGGCTTGGTGGTCATTCCATTATATCAGGTGATTATAATGCACAATTGATCAACTGTGAAATTAGTGAGAACTATAATAATTTCTATAATCCACAAACAGATATGGGTGGTACTTCCGGTTTGTATCTGAAAGATATGGAATTAGTTGATGTAGTAAATAGTACTTTTGGAGCTAATACACTTTCCCATATCACAGGTTGTACAATATCTGTTTATAATACAGAATTAAATCTATACAATAGCATTTTGTACAATAATGTTGGTTATTCTATCAATCTTTGGGAAGATGCTGTTGTTAATATCTCACACTCTTTAATTGAAGGAGGTGATGATAATGTGAATTATTATTATCCTCTTGCAATTGTGAACTGGCTGGAGGGCAATATAGATGAAGATCCACTCTGGCAAATGAGTGGAAATTATCCTTATATGTTAACAGAGAATTCACCCTGTATAAATGCTGGAACTTTAGATCTACCGGCAGGAATAGAACTACCTTTATTTGATCTTGCCGGCAATCCAAGAATTTATGGTGAAACAATCGATATGGGAGCTTATGAATATCAAGGAGACCCGCAATCAATAGATGAAAATGTGATAAACATTCCAGAAATTACACAAATCTCAAATTTCCCAAATCCATTTAATCCGTCAGGTGCCGGACGCAGTCCTTCTACAACCATCAAACTAGATCTGGCAGAATCAGGTAAAATAAAACTGGCAATTTATAATATTAAAGGACAAAAGGTAAAAACCCTGCTGGATGCTTATTCAGAAAAAGGTCATTTTGAGCTTATTTGGCGAGGGATAGATGATAACAAAAGATCGGTAGCCAGTGGTCACTATTTTATAAAGCTTAAAGTTAATGGTAAAGAAGAGGCTGTGAGCAAGTGCATATTATTGAAATGAAAATTATGGTGTATAACAGAAGCACCCACATTCAGATTGAGAGAAAAGCACGAAGAACGTGGCGTGCTCCAAACATTACCTGCAAAAAACAGAATGGAGATCAAATTGAATAAGATTATATTAATATTAATAATCACAATAATTCCACTATTTGGATACTCACAAGAGTGTGATTGTTATGATAATTATTTATGGATAAAAAAGATTATTGAAGAAAATGATGCTGGTTTTGAATATGCAATTCAACAAAAAGGAATTGATGCTTACAAAAACCACAACGAAAAAATATCAAAACAAATAAAACTAATCAAGCAAAAATCTGAATGTGAAAAATTATTAAATGAATGGCTACATTTTATTAGATCAGGTCATATTGGAATATCTCAAATAAATAACAATAATCTGGAAAGCGAAAACAATGGTCTCAAAAAAACTAACCAATTTGCTAATTGGGAAAAAATTGAATTTAATTTATCTGATTTTAGAGATTATTTAAATGAGAATATAAAAGATAATATTGAAGGTATTTGGGTTTCGGGATCTTATAAAATTGGCATAAAGAAGCAAGAAAATGAATATGTTGGTTTCATTATAGAAGCTGATAGTGTTTATTGGAGAAAAGGTCAAATAAAATTACGTATTCCATTTACGAAGGATAAGATGGTTTATTATATGCAAGATCATAGCGAGCAAAAATTTAATGATTTTGATATGATTGAAAATGCATTCATACAGTCTGACTTTGTTACTTTTCGAAAAGATTATCCTAAAGTTGATATTGAGCAGACATTAGAATACTATTTTAATGCATTAAGTTCAGATAAACCATTTGTTAGAAAATTAAATGAGAATACAGTAATTTTACGAATTCCATCCTTCTCATACTCGGAAAAGACAAAAATAGATAATGTTATAAAATCAAATAAAGATTTACTTACTCAAACTAAAAATCTAATCATTGATTTGAGAAATAATAGTGGTGGAAGTGATGGAAGTTATCAGAAACTTCTTCCATTAATTTATACTAATCCAATTCGTGTAATTGGTACAGAGTTTTTATCTACTCCACTAAATAATAAACGGATGGAAGATTTAATTACAAGTTCTGATTTTCCTAAAGAAACAAGAGAATGGGCAAAAAGTGCATTAGCTAAATTGAATAATAATATTGGTAAATTTGTGAACTTAAATGAATCTTCTGTAAGTGTAACTGAATTAGATTCAATATATAATTTCCCTAAAAATGTCGGAATAATAATAAATGAGAAAAATGGCAGCACGACTGAACAATTTTTATTAGTAGCAAAACAAAGTAAAAAAGTAAAACTATTTGGAGTAACTACTACTGGTGTATTAGATATATCTAATATGTATTTTGTTAATTCACCTGATAATGAATTTAAATTAGGATATAGTTTATCAAAGAGTATGCGAATTCCTGAAATGACAATTGATAATAAAGGAATACAACCTGATTATTATATCGACAAAAGTATTCCAAAACATAAATGGATTGAATTTGTGAGCAAAGTATTAAATGAATGAAAATCAGCAGGTAACAAGTAGCTCAGTGCTCAGATTGAAAGAAAATGTGAAAGAGCACCGTAGCTACAAACCATTAAGTGCAATTAAAAATAAAGCATAAAAATTATGCGAGGAGGATTCAAATGAAGATTTTAAAATCTACTATTTGTTATCTATTTTTACTTTTCATTACTGAGTTAAATGCTCAATCAGCAGCGCAAGCAGCAGCAAAGCCAAATCCGATAGCACGATTCTTTCCATTTATTCTTTTAGTTGGCATTATTTATTTCGCAATTGTTAAACCATTAAATAATAAAAAAAAAGATTCTTCGAAAGAAAAAAAAATAAAAATGGAGAAAACTATGTCACCAAACCAAGAAGCAAAGTCAATGTCTGGTATAATTCCCTATATAGGATCAATTATTGTAATTATTTCGTTTTTTTTACCGTGGGTTGGTAATCGACTTGGTCCTCAATTGGTAGGAAATTCTTTTGAAATGTTTGAAATGGCAGAGTATAGTTCACGATTTCTTCTTTTAGGGATTTTTTTACTTTTATTTCTAATATCCCCCATAATATGCCATATTATAATTTCAATCAAATATTATAACAATAATTACATTAACAAATCATTAGCTTTAACACCTTTAGCAATTTGGATTGTTGAAATATTGATTGCTATTATAAGTTCTTCAGATGGAGGAGATTTCTCTATGCCAATTGGAAATGGACCAGGTTTTGGAATAGGTGCAATTGGAACTCTGATAGGTATGGTAATTACAATTTATTTAGTTCTTAGTGAGAAGGTCTTAACCTCAGAAGTAATAAAACAAGTTACTACGAATGAAATTCAATTTTGTCCTAATTGTGGCTCAAAATTAGAAGAATATTCGAAATTTTGCCCTGAATGTGGAACAGATTTGGAAAAGGATGATTAGATGAAAAATGAAATTATTATTTTTGGCATAATTTTAGTAATCTTGGGATATGTTTTATTATATTCAGGTTATCAGAAATTGCAGCCTACGAAAGCTGACAAGACATTAGGCTACTTCAAAGATTTTGCAGAAGGATTATCAGGAGAAAAGATTAAGGGATTTCCTAAAAAAGATAATACTGAGTCTATAATTTTGATCTTATTGGGATGTATATCATTTATCGCTGGATTAATGATGATTTTAAAAAGTAGAAATAGTACAAAAAGTATATCTAGTGATTTTCATATCAATAATAACAATAGTAATCTCTACTGTTCCAACTGTGGTGCAAAAGTAGAAAGAAATGTCAAATTCTGTCCTGAATGCGGAAATGAAATTGGATAATATGAAATTTACAAATGATGTCCCAATGGGACAAAGGAGAAAAGCATGGGAAAATGTCCAAAATGTGGAAATGTGTTAAAAAGTGATCAAAAATTTTGTATTAAATGCGGTTCTAAAATTGATGATCTTAAAAAGATTAAACTAACTCCTGAAATTTTAGCACAAATTGATATCCTTCAAAAGAAAATTTCAAATGATAATTTAAACAGTTTGTTATACATCAAACTCGGTGATATATATTTTGAAAATGAAATGCATAATGAAGCCATTTTAGAATTTCAAAAATCATTTACAATAGATAATAAAAATTTTGATTCTATTTTCAAAACTGCTGAAGCATATCGAAAAATTAAGGAATTCACTAAAGCAGAACCACTTTATCAAAAAGCTCTTGAAATTGATCCTAAATCTCAAGAAGCAAAATTAGGTCTGTTTTGGTGTTATTATTTTCAAAATAAAATCGAGGATTTAATTAACTTAGAAAAAGAGATTAATGATGATATAAAAAAACTCGATTTTCTTGAAGCGATGAAAGAAGCATTCAAAAAAACAGATAATCCTGAAAGTGCTTTTGAAGAAATGGAGAAAATTTTTAAACTTGTGCCTGAGAATATTGATAATTTAAGAGACCTTGCAGAATATTATTACGATAGAGATGATTATAATAAATCAATTGAATTTTATAAGAAGATTCTTTTAATTGACCCTAATGATATTGATTCAATATTTGTAATCGGTAAAGACTATTGTTATAAAAAAGATTACAATAAAACTATTGAGTTATTCGAAAGCAATTTAACGAATTTTCCAGATGAATTAGTTTCACTTATTTACTTCTATCTATCATATTCATATCTAAAGTTAGAAAACACTTATAAAGCAATCGAAATGATTCAAAATGTTGATTCTCCTAACATTAAATCGATTTCATCAAGAGATAGAGAAATAGTAGCAAAGACTTTTTTCGTACTCAGTGATAATTTTAATAATAATAATAATCTACAATCGTCCATAAGCTATTTAGAAAATGCAATTGAATTTGATCATGGAAATCAAAAATTTATTGATAGATTGAATGAAGCTAAACAGTTAAACACAGATAAACAGAAGAGAATCAAAAAAAAGAAACTGAAAAAAATTAATCTTTCAATTTTTTTGATTATTATAACATCTCTACTCATATTTTCAATAACAAAATTTTTAAATATAAGAGAGGATAATTTGGCTTGGCGAAGTGCTTTAAATATTAATACAATTAACTCATACCAGAAATATATCCATGATTACCCAGTTGGAAAAAACATTGAAGAAGCATACATAAAAGAAGAAGAAGCAATTTGGAACAATTCTGAATCAGTAAACTCACATTCATCGTATGAGGAATATTTACAAAAATATCCTGAAGGAAAATTTATTGACAATGCAATAGTTAGAGCAGAATCTTTAAATTGGATTAATTGTTCAGAAACAAACTCATTGTCATCGTTTATCAATTATTTTCACAAGTATCCTTATGGTATTCATATTTCTGATGTGAAAAAATTACATAATTTATATTTGAAAAATAATAATTTAATCTATGTTCAGGGTGGTACTTTCCAGATGGGCAGCAATGATGGTTCTCCTGATGAAAAACCGATTCATTCTGTAACAGTTAGTGACTTTTATATCGGCCAATATGAAATAACGCAAAAGGAATGGAAAGCCTTGATGGGAAGTAATCCCTCTAATTGGAAAGGTGACAAACTACCGGTGGAACATGTAGGTTGGCGACTTGCCGCGGAATTTTGCAACAAGAAAAGCGAAAACGAAGGCTTGCAGAAATGTTACAGCGGCAGCGGTAGGAACATAACCTGCAACTTCAACGCCAATGGCTATCGCCTACCCACGGAAGCGGAATGGGAATATGCCGCACGAGGCGGAAACAAAAGCAAAGGGTATAAATATTCCGGCTCAAATAATATCGGTCATGTTGCTTGGTACAAGAGTAACTCAAACCACAAACCACATCCTGTTGGCGGGAAGCAGCCGAATGAACTGGGAATATATGATATGAGCGGTAATGTCTTGGAATACTGTAACGACTATTACGGCAGCGATTATTACAGCAAAAGTACTGATAAAAACCCCAGAGGAAGCAGTTCTCGTTCTTTCCATTCCGTTCGTGGAGGCTCATGGTACTGCGATGCCAACAGATGTCGCGTTGCTTATCGAGAAGACGGCAACGGCTGGAGTAAAAATACCACAAGAGGGTTTCGCCTTGTCCGCAGTTCTAAATAATCCGTCCTGTTTTGAGCGGGAAATGATCTTAGTAGGTAAATTAATTTGTAAAGCACTTAACAAAAGCACCCACATTCAAATTGAGAGAAAAGCAAGAAGAACGTGGCGTGCTCCAAACATTATGGGCAATATAGAAAGGAGATAAATGAAAAATTCACAAATATTAAGAATTATTGTTTTCTATATAATAGCTATATCATTATCTAATCTATTTAGATTTGATATATTGGGTTGGGATTCAATATTAGATAAACTCCCTGCTTTTACTTTGATATTATTTAGTCCATTAGGAGCAATAGGTGTAATAATCGGAGCTCTTATTTCAATTAACCTGTTAAAGAAAAAACGTAAAACCAATATGTCAATTTGGGGCACATCAAAAAAACTAAGTGTTTTAATGAGTCTTATCCCAATTATTTTGATGTTAATTATTGGTGTTACAAATTCAAAAGATATTAATAATCATTATTTTGGACTAATCGGAGCAGTAGCAACATTCGTCTATTGTTTTGCTGAGGAAATCGGTTGGCGTGGTTATCTTGAAGATGAATTATGGGAAATAAAACCGTTAATCAAATATTCGCTAATTGGTTTTTTATGGTATTTTTGGCATTTGAGTTTTATTAAAGATTTTTCCATTCTTTCAAATTTATTATCCCTTGGAATCCTGATTTTGGGAAGTTGGGGGATTGGACAAGTTGCTATGAAAACAAAATCAATTATTGCTTGTACTTGTTTTCATCTGTTAGTTAATATTATGATGTTTAATCCAATTATAAAGGATGGAATTACAGGTAGTTCAAAACTAATAATTCTATTTGCGAGTATAGGATTTTGGATATTTGTATTACGAATTTGGGGAAAGCAGGATAAATTGGTTTGAGTATTGATATTATAGCCCATAACAAGCGTGTCAGCGGGTAGGCTGGGTGGTTTGTTTGGGCTGAATCGTACCGATTCAGGTTTGGTCGGTTTGTTCGGTCGTGATCGTTCCGATCCCGCCGCACACGCCAAACATTACACGAAATTGATTTAAAGAAAGAAATCTTAAAATATCAGTAATTTTAGATTTTCGGAAAAGATTATATTTTTTAATCGACAAAATAATCTAAAAATTAATTCTTCAAAACGTAAATGAAGTTTACAATAAACGGTTCTTTAAAATTAAATAAAAAGTGTAATTTTGTGACCAAAACGAAAGCGTAAATTTTTCATCGTTAACTGAAAAACTCTTTTAGATTAAATTATTTAACGATAATGAAAATTAATTCTTCGACGGGCAATTCTAAAAATTACGGAAATTGATTCAGCGTTTTTATATTTAATGATTAACCGAAACGATCTAAAAAAAATCTGACTATTTCTCGCGATTTTTTTAGTTTAACAAATTTTAATGCTGACGGCTCAAAAAATTATTTCGGGTTTTTCAAATTTTTCAACTTAACGCTTCCGTTTAAAAATTTACATAAAATCATAATGAGGTTTCGTAACTTTTCCGGGTTAAAGTTTTAACGAAAACGATTTCGGAAAAAATCCAAAATTACACACAGAATTATTTGTGAGAGAAAGCGTTTAAATCACAATTTTTATTCGGAGTACTGTTTTTGGCTTCGCTGTACGATTAAATGATTTTTCAGCTTGAAAATCTAAAAAAAATTGTTGAGCGTTCTTTAATTTTGTGGTTTGTTCGGGGTTTGTGCACTTTTGAAAAATGATTGAATCGTGTAACAAGCGTGCCCACAATCAGCAAGAAGAAAAGCAAGAAGAATCGTGGCGCACGCCAACCATTACACGAAATTGATTTAAAGAAAGAAATCTTAAAATATCAGTAATTTTAGATTTTCGGAAAAGATTATATTTTTTAATCGACAAAAATGTTGATTATTTTGTAAGTAACGAGGACGAAGTTTGTCCAATACAGTTCTTTAAATTTTAATAAAAAAGTGTGATTTTGTGACCAAAACGAAAGCGGAAAATTTTCTTCGGCT
>JAUVLI010000080.1 GCA_030600775.1 Fidelibacterota bacterium
GTTCCTTATTTTACTATTTCACCCAATACTGATGAGGGATATTTTGATAGAAAGTGGATTAAAAAACAGAAGCAAGTCAATGACTCCAATCTTGTAAAGCACATAAAATTAAATGCTCCAATTGTAATAAAAGTTGATGGAAGAAAAGGCATCGGTGCTATTTTGAAAAAAGATAAATGAAATTGTAAATTTTAGACCTTAATCCAGATTTGAGTAGATTGTATCATTCGTTGCAAAAAATAATTTATAAAATTAGTGTCTATTACATAATTAAAAATTTATTTTAGTTGAGATATTAAAATATATTTAATAAATTATTATGTTATTTGAAAAATGGGAAGATATATAATTTACAACAAAAGAGAGGATTCATATGAGTGAACCACTTATTGATTTACAAAATATAAAATTGAAGAGAAAAAACAAAAAAATAGAAATATATTCATTGACTATATATCCGGGTGTAATTTATCAAATCCAAGGAGAGAATGATTCCGGAAAAACTTTATTGATGGATGTCATTGCTCATGAAAGAAAACAAGATTCAGGGAATATAATTTTTAAGAGCAAATCAAGTAAAAAAAATGAATATTCAAGATCTTTAGCGAAAAAGAAGATAAGTTATTTAAAGGAAAAAAGTCCTTTTTGGAAAAGAAAGAATGTTTTACAATATTTAATCGAGACATTAAAGGCGCAAAAAATATCATCTGCAAATGCTTATTCTGAAGCGATGTCGATACTTGAAAAATTTGATTTAAAAAAATATGCAAATATTAGTCGAAGTAAACTATCCTTCGGGATTTTTAGAAAAATAGAATTATTGAAAATTCTTTTAGAAAATAATGAATTAATACTATTAGATGAACCATATTTAAAAATTGACGATGAATTTATTTCAAAATTTAATTATCATATAAAAAATATGATCAAAGAAAACAATAAAACAATTATTATCTCGTCATCTAAATCTTTTTCAAGATATAAAATTATTAAGATATTATTTAAAATAGCTGATGGAAAAATAGTTAAAATTGACAAACCAAGAAGTACTAAAAGGAAAAATTATAAGAACAAAAATTAATTAATTAACAAGATTTAACAATATCTTCCCATTTTCAAAATAGATATTATAAAAAATAAAAAGTAATAATATTGCATAATAAAAATATTAATAAATATATATCCTATGGCAAATATGTCGAAAGAAAAGGAATGATTGAAAATCAGCTTAAGAATTATGGCATAGAAGATAAAAATATTTTAGATGCATTTTTAACAATTCCGAGGCATATATTTATTCCAAAGGAAAATCGACAGAATGCTTATTGGGATGGGCCGCAATTTATTGGTTATGGGCAAACAATCTCTCAGCCATATATTATTGCTCTAATGTTCGAAGAAGTTGATTTAAATTCACAATTTAATGTTTTGGAAATTGGTTCCGGGTCCGGTTATGTCTGTGCATTATTATCACTATTGGTTAAAAATGTAACAGGAATTGAGATAGAAAAAAGATTAATTGAAAGAAGTATAACCACATTAGAAGAATTAGAAATAAAAAATGTTTCTATTTATAATGCAAATGGATATAATGGTTTCCCAAATAATGCACCCTATGATGTTATAATGTTATCAGCAGCACCAAATACCGTACCGAATAAATTGTTTACACAATTAAAACCTGATGGGAAATTAATTTTACCGGTTGGAAAAATATTTCAAGAATTATTGATCTTTGAAAAAAAGAATGGAAAATGGGTCTCAAGAAAAGTAACAGATGTTAGATTTGTACCATTAAGACGCGAAAATAAATGAAAATAATGAAAGCAATAATCTTTGTAGTAATAACATTATTTATGGCTTCAAAAGGCATATCACAGATTGATTCTAGTGATTATAAAAATCCCAAGGTTGCTGTTACACTTGCTGCCTTATGTCCCGGTGCCGGTCAAATCTATAATGAAAAATGGTTAAAGGCGGCTTTAATAATGGGAATAGATGGTTATTGGATTTATGAAGCAATTCATTTTGATAAATTACATCAGGAAGATCCATCAAATGGATATTATAAAGATTCAAGGAATAAATATATTTGGTACTCGTTTGGTGGATATATTTACGGTGTTGTAGATGCACTTGTAGATGCTCATTTGAGTTTATTTCCCCAAAGTGATATCGTATTCTATGGAGATAAAGAAAATTATAATTTATTGCTAACAATCAGATTTTAAGGAATGTATGGAAAAACAAAGAGAAAATTGGGGAAGTAAATTTGGATTTATTTTAGCTGCGGCAGGAAGTGCTGTTGGACTGGGGAATATTTGGAAATTTCCATATATTGCAGGAGAAAATGGTGGGGCGGCATTCATATTAGTTTATTTGATCAGTATTCTCATGATTGGAATTCCAATTTTTATTTCCGAATTAATTATCGGACGAAAATCCCAATTAAACGTTGTTGGAGCATATAAAAAATTATCTAACAATAGTCCATTTTGGTCGATCGTAGGATATATGGGAATTTTTACTGCATTTGTTATACTTTCATATTACAATATAGTAGCGGGTTGGTCATTAGGATATTTTTTTGAAGCTATAAAAGGTACATTTAATGAATTTACTACTGTAGAATTGGCGTCAAATTATTTTAGCAATCAAACTTCGAATACATTTTGGATAATTTCTTGGCAATTTCTTTTTATTGCTTTAAGTGTTTATGTGGTTTTTTCCGGTGTCAGGAAGGGTATTGAAAAATATTCTAAATTATTAATGCCGATTTTATTAGTTATATTAATATCACTTGCTGTTTGGGGAATTTCTTTAAAAGGAAGTTCAGCCGGTTTAACATTTTTATTTAAACCAGATTGGGGAAGTATAAATGGAAGGGTGATTCTAATTGCTCTTGGGCATGCGTTTTTTACTTTGAGTTTAGGAATGGGAGCTATAATTACTTATGGAAGCTATTTTAGAAAGGATGAAAATATTTTGACTAGTGCCTTGTGGGTTGTATTTTTGGATACATTTATTGCGATTGTTGCCGGAATAGCAATATTTACTTCTGTTTTTTCGATGGGATTTAATCCAGCGGAAGGTCCAGGATTGATCTTTAATGTTTTGCCTACCGTGTTCAATAAAATGCCAGGTGGAAATATTTTTGGAACTTTATTCTTTTTACTTCTATTTATTGCTGCCTTAACATCTGCTATCTCATTATTGGAAGTGATAACTTCATATTTTGTCGATCAAAAAAAACATTCCAGACATTGGGTTGTGTTAGTTGCTGCCTTTGTAACATTTTTAGTTGGAATTCCATCGGCAATGTCTTTCGGTCTATTAAAAGATTTTCAATTTTTCCAAAAGAACTTTTTTGATATTATGGATTTTCTGTCTGCTAATATTCTTTTACCAGGTGGCGGATTGTTAATTGCAATTTTTATCGGTTGGAAATTTGGTTACAGAAAATCAATGGGTGCTTTAGAATCTGGTTCAGAAGGATGGCTTCAAGCAAATATATTTTTTGCAATTGTTGGAAAAAAAGTTCCTGCAAAAAAACTCTCAATTGGAAATATTTGGTTTGTTTTTGTCAAATATGTTGCTCCGATATTAATTGCACTTGTATTTTTAAAGTCAATTGGAGTTATTTAAGGTTGAGGTTGAATAAAATGGGAATGATCAATTTATGAAAAAAATATTATTAATAATTTTTATTTTGCTTTGCGTAAGTAATTTTCTTTTTGCAGATTCTCAGATTAAAATACCACGAAAATTTTCAATTGTACAACCAGATGATAAATGGTTTTCGTTTGATAAATGGCAACATTTTAGTGCAAGTTTTATCATTACAATGGATTCTTATTATCAGTTAAATCATTTTGTTATTGAAGATAAAAACAAATGTAAAAAATGGAGTGTAAGTATAAGTTTAACAAGTGGATTAGTTAAAGAAATTTTTGATGTAAGTAGAAAAAGAAATCCATTATTTAGTTGGAAAGATATTGTTTTTGATATAAGTGGAACGATTTTTGGAATTGTTGTTATTAATAACATATAATATTTTTGGATAATAATGAAAAAAAATAAATTATTAAAATTTTTAGATTACATCTTTGTATTGAGACCAACTCTCTTTTTTCCTACTTGGACAATGTATTTGCTGGGAGTGATAATTGCGACGAATATTGATGTGGCTCAAATATCATTTTTGCCGGGTTTAAAATTAATATATTATCTTTTATTATTTACAATATTAATGGGTGCATTGTTCATAATGAATCAATTGGTTGATGTGAAAACAGATAAAATAAACAAAAAATTATTTCTAATTGCAGATGATTATATTTCATATAATTTCGCAAAATGGCAAATGATAATTTTATTAATAATATTTTTTATTGGTTCGTTGTGTAATATACTTTTTCTAATATGTGGGTTATTACAATTACTTTTTTGGGGAATTCTTTATGATTATCAACCGTTTAATTGGAAAGGTAAACCATTTTTAGGTATTTTATCAAACATGATGGGCGGGTTATTGAGTATGTTAATGGGATGGTTTGTCATTCATCCTTATCAAGAATTTTCTGCTCAAGTATTGTTGAATTTTGCACCATATCTTTTAGGATTTGCCGCTGTCTATTTATTAACGACGATTCCTGATGAAAAAGGTGATGAACTTGACAATAAAGAAACTATGGTTGTAAAACATGGTATAAAAATGACATTATTATTTGCATTGATATTCATGGCTTTTACTTTGCTTGTCGGTATTGTAAATATGGATTTCAAAGTCGTAATTCCTTCAGGATTGGCAATCCCATTTTTTGCATTCGCATATTATAAAGGAACTGTAAAAGAAACATTAAGAGCTATTCGTTATGGAGTATTCTTTCTTTCTATGGTAGTTGTTGTTTTCCATCCTTGGTATTTGGGATTAGTTACAATAACATTTTTTGTGAGTAGATGGTATTATAAAAATAGATTTGATTTGAATTATCCAACATTCTCTGTTAAAAATAATTAGGAGTTAAAATGATATACATTAAAGAAAATTTATGTGATTTTTGCGGTACTTGTGTTTCGGTTTGTCCGGTTAATTGTATTGAACTATTTGAAGCAAAAATAGAAATTGATAATGAAAAATGTATTGATTGCAATCTTTGTGTTAAAGTTTGTCCATTAGATGTTTTAGAGGTGAAAGATGAAAAGTAATTGGGACGTAATAGTAGTAGGTGGTGGACCGGCAGGAAGTATGTCAGCTTTGCATTCTGCGAAATACGGAGCATCTGTTTTAATGCTTGAAAAAGACAGAGAAATTGGTGTGCCAGTTAGATGTGCTGAAGGAGTTGGTGTAGTTGGATTACAAAAATTGATTAAAGTAGATGAAAGATGGATCAAAACAAAAATTGATAAAATAGATATAATTTCTCCTAACAACACTTCTGTTAAAGTAAAATTTGATACAAAAGATAATGGATATATCTTAGATCGTCGTATTTTTGATAATGATCTTGCTTTACTTGCTTCACAAGCCGGAGTTACTGTAAAGACAAAATCCTATGTTCACGGATTAACATTTTCAGAAAATGGTTCTGTAAACGGTGTAAAGGCAAATATCCTGGGTAAAGAAGTGAATTTGAGTTCCAAAATTGTAATTGGTGCTGATGGCGTGGAAAGCCGAATTGGTAGATTTGCCGGTTTAAAGACAGCTTTAAAAATACGTGATATCGGATCAGGTGTTCAAGCAGTCGTTTCCGGAATTGATATTGATCAAAATACTATGAAATTTTATGTTGGAGAAAAGTATGCTCCTGGTGGATATTTGTGGATTTTTCCAAAGGGAAATAATATTGCAAATATTGGACTTGGAATTTCAGGCAATCGTTGTGATATTAAAAAACCGAAGGATTCTTTAGAAAAATTTTTGTCTAAACATTTTCCGAATGGTTCTATTTTAAATTATGTTGCCGGTGGCATCCCCTTAGCAAAGACATTGGATAAAATTGTTACCGATGGTTTGGTGCTTGTCGGCGATGCTGCTCGTACTGTAAATCCAATATCAGGAGGAGGAATTGTATCTGGAATGAATAATGGGAAATTAGCTGGAATCAGAGTAGCTGAAGCGATTAAAGAAAATAATTTCACTGAAAAATTTCTAAAAAAATATAAAGATGATTGGTATAAAGCCGATGGGAAAAACCATGAGCGATTATACAAAATAAAGAATTTTATATTGAGTTTAACGGATAATGATTTTGATCATATTGCTAAAAAAGCTTCAGCTATACCTATTGAAAAAAGATCTGTTTTAAAAGTATTTAAAATTGTTGTATGGCGTAAGCCATCTCTTGTTTTAGATGTTGTCAAAGCATTTTCAGGATTTTAAGATTTTATGAATATTCCAAAAGAATTTTTACAATATATTGGATTAGAAACATTTATAGTTATTGATGTCGAGACGACAGGTTTAGATGAAAATAATGATGATATTATCCAATTTGCTGCATCAAAATTTAAGAATAATAAGTTAGTTAAAACGCTTTCATTTTTTTGTAAACCAAGGAAGGGAATCCCAAAATTTATTCAAGATTTAACGAGTATTTCAAATGAAATGGTCGAGAATGAAGAACCATTTTCTGCAAGAATAGAAGAGGTAAAGGACTTTTTAGAGGATTTTCCGGTTGTTGGTCATAATGTTACATTTGATTTACGATTTTTAAGACCACATTTTAAAAAAGAGATAAAAAATGAAATAATTGATACATTAGAATTATCACGAATATTTTTGTATTATTTACACGATAGAAAATTAGAAACATTAGTAGCTCATTTCAATTTACAAACGGAAAATGCACACAGAGCAGATGCTGATACTGAAAATACAGGTTTCTTATTAATAGAATTGCTCGATATTATGTTGCATTATGATTTTCCGATATATAAGCAAATACAACGAATTATTTCACCATTGATAAATATTCCTAATTATCATTTATATCACAATATTCTTGATTATTATAAGAAAATTGGTCGAACAAAACAGGAAAAATTTACCCCGAAACACAAAATGCCGGTAAATATATTTGGTAGTTTTTCTGACACTGAAAATGAAGTTTTAGATGAAAATGACGATAATCAAATGTCATTTAATAATGTTAACAACAAGGAAATAGAAGATATTTTTGGATTTAATGGACTTCTATCGCGGGAACTTCCTAATTATGAATTACGAATCGGTCAATTAGAATTTTCAAAAAATGTTATTGATGCTTTTAATAAGGGATATTTTCTAGTTGGTGAAGTGGGCACGGGTGTTGGCAAATCATTGGGTTACTTAATTCCGGCGGTAAAATGGGTAAAAGCAAATAGAAAAAATGATTTTAGTATAGTTGTATCTTCTAAAACAAAGAATCTTCAAGATCAGTTATTCAATAAAGAGATTCCATTTATACACGAAAATATTGATGAGGATTTTAATGCAATAATTTTAAAAGGAAGAAATAATTATATTTGTTTAACTAAGTGGAATTATCTCTACGCAAATATTGATGATTTAGTTCATTTTGATGATAGAGTAAATATTTTGCCACTGATCGTTTGGTTAAGAGAAACAAATACGGGTGATATTGAAGAAAATAGCGGTTTTAGGAAAAAGTTTAATAGTAAGTTATGGAGTATGGTTTGCAGTGAACCAGGGTATTGTACAACTAAAAGATGCGCTGATCATAACGGCTGTTTTTTAGGTAGGATCAGGAAATTAAGTTATTCTGCGAATTTGATCATTATTAATCATTCATTATTATTAAGTGATGCTTTAAATGAAAAAAGTATTTTTCCAAATTCACCAATTTTAATAATTGATGAAGCACATAATCTTGCAAAAAGTGCATATCAATATTTTGCGAAAGAAATTTCAACTTGGGCTGTTTCACAAATATTGGAAAAATTCTATAAACATGGACATGATAATCATGGTTCATTAGTAGATATCTCGAGAATTGTAGGGAAGAGGGCTGAATGGAAAAAAGATGATGAAGAAATTATCATTAGCCGATTATCAAAAATTGAAGATCTTATTTTAGAAACATTAAAAACAAATACAGAATTTTATAAAGAATTTTTGAATTATATTAATTTAAGTATTAGACCTGCCGATCAACGATATCTTCTTAAAAAGCGTTATAAACCAAGCCAAGATCCTTTCCAAGAATTAGAATCTTATGAAAATTATTTATATAATATTAATGAAATTAAAAAAGAATTTGATACTTTTTTAGTTGAATTAAAAAATCTTTCTGTTGAAGAGCAAGATGCATTAAAAGATGAATATGAAAAGTTAATTATCCAAGTAAGAGAATTATTTGAAGTTGTTGATAATATAAAATTTATACTTGAACCAAAGGAATCTAACTGGGTTTATTGGTATGAAATACCCCAGGACATTCAAAGTTTAAATATTAGAATAAAAGCATCACCAGTTGAAGTAAATGAGGAAATTTATAATAAAATATTGAAGGATAAACATTCGGTTATTGCAACTTCTGCAACAATGACAGTGTCAAATAGATTCAAATATTTTCTAAAAACAACGGGTTTT
>JAUVLI010000127.1 GCA_030600775.1 Fidelibacterota bacterium
ATATATTTTGACTAATTAGTTCAATTATGCTAAGAAGTAAATAATATTCAAAACAAGAGAATCTAAAATGCGAGTATTGATCACAGGTGCAACAGGTTTCATTGGTTATCATTTAGTAAAACATTTACTATCTCTTGGTTGGGAAATTAACTGTTTTGTAAGAAAAAACAGCTACAGAGAACCTGAATTTATAAAACGCGTATCTTGGATAGTCGGAGATTTAAACAATATTAATTCACTAAAACAAGCATGTTCCCAAGTAGATATCATTTTTCATTTAGCAGGAAAAATAAAAGCGAGCAATTTAGAAGAATTCATTAAGACAAACACTAAAGGAACAGAAAATTTAATTCAAGCAATATTACAAACTAATAGAAATGTTCATCTAATTTATATAAGTTCTTTGGCAGCAAGTGGTCCATCTGATAAATTCCATATCAAAAAAGAATCTGACAATGCTGATCCTGTGTCAAGTTATGGAAAAAGCAAACTATTAGCTGAAGAGGCAATTTTAAAACATAAAAATGATTTTCGTTGTACTATTATCCGTCCTTCAATCGTTTATGGATCTAAAGATAAGGAAACCTTACAATTTTTCAAGTTGGCAAGATTTCATTTAAACCCACATTTGGGAGTTACAAAAAGACATTTGAGTATGATCTATGTAAATGACTTAATTCAATTGATTCTCAAAGCCGCAAGTACAAAAACAAGATCCGGAGAAATATTTTTTGCTACTGATAACGACAATGGACATACTTGGAATAACATAATGAAAACTGCAGCGAAAAGTTTGAATACACATATTTTCCCAGTTTTCGTTCCTAAATTTCTGATAAAAATTGTATTTTACTTTTCCAATATAAAGACAAAATTTAGTAAGAAATCCACGATGTTAAATATAGACAAATATAATGAAATAAAATATCCCTACTGGGTTTGTTCATCAGATAAAGCAAAAAGGATTTTAAATTTTCGTCCTAAATATTCTTTAGAAGAGGGCTTTATTAAAACAGCTAAATGGTATAAAAAGATGGGATGGATAAAATAAAATATTACTAATTGTAATATAAAAAAAATCAAAAATAAAATAGGGGAATTAACAATGAACATTTATGAATTGATAAAGAAAAGAAAAAGTGTTAGAAATTATAAACCAAAAGTAGTTGAAAAAAAGAAATTAGAACGCATTTTAAATTCAGCATTATTGGCTCCATCAGCAAAAAATAAACAGGAATGGCGATTTGTAGTAGTTAGTGATAAAGAGAAACGAAAGAAATTATCCATTGCGGCTAAAAATCAAAATTCCCTTTTAGAAGCACCGATCGTCATTGCCTGCTGTGCAAAAACAGACAATTACGAAATGACTTGCGGTCAAAAAAGCTATCCAATTGATCTGTCTATTATTATTGATCACATTACTCTTTTAGCCGTAGAAGAAGGATTGGGAACTTGCTGGATTGGTGCATTTCACGAAAACGAAGCAAAGAAAATATTAGATATTCCAAATAATGTTCGTATTGTAGAATTACTTACTTTAGGTTATCCAAGTGATGACAGTATCAAAGAAAAAAATCGTCTGAGTTTTGATGAGGTGATCAAATATGAAAAATGGAATAATAATTAAAAACAATAAATTTTAACATAAATTCACGAATATTTAGCAACAAATTTCACGAATTACTTGAATTGTGGTTAAGATTTCGTTTTAATTAATTAAATCAGAATGGAATCCAAAGTATTTCATAAGGGTACATTGTGAATTCTATTTCGGGAATTATCTTACGCTTTGCAATGATATCTATTGAATCATTAGACAAAATTGTTTGTGGAATTTTACAATTACATTTTTGATCAGTTACATTTACAAGAATTAACATTTTGTAATTATCTTCCTTCCCTTTTCTAATAATAGAAAAAATATGGTCTGAAATATTAACAATTTCTTGCTTTGCATTAGGGTGGAATGCAAAATATTTTTTTCGAATTGATAATAATTTATTGATCTTTTTAAAAATTATTGCCTCACTATATTCTTTATTACTTAATAAATTCTCTAATTCATTTAATTCAAATTTTCGTCTATTCAGAGTTCTTGGTTGATTGGTATTTTCGTAACCTTCATAATAATTTTTTGTACCAAACAAACTATGAAAATACAATGCGGGTAAGCCCTTTATTGAAAGCAAAATAGCTTGTGCTGCAACAAATTTGGCAATGTTCTGTTTCTCAACACAATCGTTATCTCGAAGAGCATCAAAATATGTAATATTAAGTTCATATGGTGATTTTTTACCATTTTGTTCGGTTTTATATGAAATTATACCATTACGCTTTTCAATTTCATTGATAATCAATTTAATTTCATTGGGATCAAGAATATCATGAACTGGACGTAAACCAATTCCATCATGAGTGACTAAAACATTTAAGAAATAATTATCTCCTGGTAATTCAGGAACCGTATCAAGATAATTATGCAAGTGGTCAACACTACCGGAATAAAAAGTATATAAAACCAGCGGTGAAATACAAAATTGATAAAGAAGTTGCGCTTCATTGTAACCATTTCCCAAATATTTCAGATTTTCTTTTGAAGGGACATTTGCTTCTGGTAATAGCATAATATGAGGAAAAACCATATCAAATATTCTTCGAATAATCATAATTATTTTATGTACTTCTTTTAAATTAATGCAATTTGAATTTGCTTTTTTCCAAATATAAGCAATAGCATCAAGGCGAATTATTGAGGCACCTTTTGAAGCATAAAATAATAGTAAATCAATAACTTCAAGTAATACTTTTGGGAAGTGAAAATTCAAATCAATTTGATCATCACTGAAAGTTGTCCAGACAAAAACATCCTTACTACCTTTTTGAAATTTGTTCAAAAGTGGCAAATCTCTCGCTCTCATCACTTTTGACACATCTGCATTTTTATCCATCTCAATGAAATAATCTTCATATTTTTTATCAAATTTCAAATAATTTTGAAACCACTTATGTTTACTTGAAATATGATTAGTAACAGCATCAAAAATCAATCCATATTTTCTAGAAATCTTTCTAATATCCTTCCAGCTTCCATATTTTGGATTGACAGTTCTGAAATTAGTAATAGCAAAACCATCATCAGAAGAATATGGGAAAAAAGGTAAAAAATGAATATAAGATATACGATCACCCAGAAATTCATTAAAAAAATTATCCATTACTTTTAGACTTGGCTCATTTTTGTATCTTATATTATCCGCGTAACATATAAGCACTACATCTTTTTCTGATAGAGATGGGGTTTTCTTAATGGAATGCTTTCGTTTTGCGTATATCTTTACAATATCTTCAATCTTTTTACAAATATCTTTAGCTACAGATTTTCCATAAATTTCTGCAACTAATTTATTTAATTCGTTCATTAAATTATTCCTTAAATTTAATTGTTTTAAACATTTTTATTTGATTCTCCCTTTAAAAATAATATATTAAAACGTTTTGTTAAAATCTATTAAATAATGGAAAAATATATGAATTCAAATTGTTTTAAATATCCAAAAAAATTTCCTCTTGCAAAAAAACTTGTAGTTGCCGATCTAATAAATGACAACATTGAAAGCCAGATTGCCACGTGTGCATTTCAAGGAATAGTAAATAAACAAAGCAGTAAAAAAATCTATATTACTAATACTTATTGTTATGATAATTGTAAGGGTGGTAAAACCCAGATTCAAATTGCAAATAGATTTCTCAATATCTTATTTAATGATATTCCTACTTTACATATTGATAAGTATGATAATAAAAATTTTGGTGGATTTCTCGCTATTCTTGATAATTTTAAAAAATATGCAAAAGGATTGATTATTTGGGATCCAAAATTAGAGGCGGCTACTATTGAAGCTGCAACAACAATTGCAGGAATAACAAATGGAATTCCTGTGTCACCCAAATTAGCACAAATTTTAAAGAATGAAAATCTTCCCATTATTGAAGATCTTCGTAAATATAAATTTAAATCCAATCCAGAGTGTTTAAATTGGTTGTTGGATAATTGGTTTGAGCAATCCAATCATTCATTAGCGTTTACATGGTCACATATGTCAACTGATGATAAAAGTTGGGGAGCAGCCAATAAAGATTATGTAACTGCAAACAAATTGTTTACTTTTTATCTCGATATTACTAATTCTAAAGAAAGAGAATTATACTCAAAAGTTATTACACGATATAAAATGGGAACTCCAATTTTGGGTTGGACCGATGAAAAATGGGCAGATGCTTTATTTGCGAAAATGGGATACTTTATGGTTCCTTACATAAGTGTAGAAAATATGACAGTTCATGCATCATTCCCCTCGACTTCAGGTGAAAAATCAATTCCTATTTCCGCACCAATTCTTGAAAATGGAGTATATATCAGTTTTTTTATTGCAGATGGAGATAATCTTTTACATTCCATGATATATGAACCAGAGGTAATATCATCATCTGAATCTTTTGGACAAGTTCCATTAACTTGGGTGATAAATCCAGCACTTGTTGATTTATCTCCTAGACTTTTTGATTGGTACAAAAAAATGCCAAAGAACCAAGAATTATCAGGAATGATGAGTGATGGGCATCCATTTAGTGATAATTATTTTGCCTTTAAAAGATTTTGTGATTTTACATCATATTATTTAAAAAAATCAGGTATAATGACTTTAAAACAAATGGAAGAATCAGAAGCAGTTGCATGGAATGTTCAACCCTATGTAATGAATAGCGGATATGCTGGAATTTGTCCGAAAGGAATTCGTCCTTATGAATATCATATGGATGGAGAAACCTTTCATATTGGATCTGTAAAATT
>JAUVLI010000073.1 GCA_030600775.1 Fidelibacterota bacterium
ATCACTTACCATTAAATATCCAATTGTTATATAATAAGATGGGAAAATTATATTAATTGGAAAGTAAATATTATTTAGAATTTTTTCATGAACAATTATGAACATAATAAAACTAACAATTGATAATGCGGCTAATGGTGAAGGCATGCCGATAAAATGATTAACGGATTCTCTATGTGCTGTAACATTAAATCTTGCTAATCGAATGGCCCCAAAAATAACAAAAGTAAATGATAATATTAATCCCCAACCATTGAATTTAAAGAAAAACATATTATATGATAATATTGCCGGAGCGATAACAAATGAAATTAGATCTGCTAATGAATCTATTTCAACACCAAAGTCAGATGAGCCATGTACTAAACGCGCGACCTTACCGTCTAATCCATCAAAAATTGCAGCGAAAAATATTAGCCATCCTGCAATGATAAAATTATCATAGCCCTGTCTAAATGAAAATGAAATAGATATAAACCCAAGAAACATATTTAATAATGTAAAAATGCTTGGCCAAACGGTTCTTTTTATTTTTATTTTTTTTCTCATTTGATCTCATCGTTATTTATAAATTCACCAATAATTGTTTCTCCACCACGAACCTTTTCACCGATTTTTGTATTTAATTTAAAATGTTTTTTTGGAATTATCAAATCAATTCTACTACTAAATTTCATTAATCCAAATCTTTCACCTGCTTTTACTATATCATTCAGTCGTAGATTACATACCAATCGTCTTGCAATTATTCCTGCTATTTGTTGAACTCTTATTGATCCATATTTAGAATTAATATCAAAAACATATTTCTCGTTCAACTCCGAAGCTTTTGGATTAAATGCGGCTAAAAATTTCCCTTTATGATATTCTATTAATGAAATTTTTCCGTCTATAGGAATACGATTAATATGTGCATCTAATAAAGAGAGAAAAATTGAGACCATTTTTGATGGCTCTTTTGTGACAGGATGCAGAATATTATCTTTAATGGAAATAATTTTTCCATCAGCGGGTGAAATTAAAATATTTTTTCCTTCTGGTGTTTCTCTTTGTGGATCTCTAAAAAAATACAATGAAAATAAAAATAATAACAAAGATATAGATACTACAATTAATAAAAAGGAATTTAAATAAATAACATCTCTAAATATTAGATATAACAATTCAAAAAATATTGTTATGAAGAGAAAAGATAATGTTGTGCTTTTTGCTGCCATTTATGGCTCCTTTAAACTTATTAATAAATATAAGAAATGTTTTTTAATATTAATATGTATTTTTGAGAATTATGAAAAGATCTCAATCTTAAACTCAATTATTATTTTGCGGATTTTTGTGTTACTTTGCGATTTTTTCGTGAACCTATTCTTTTAACAATTACAAATCCTAAAATAAAGATTGAAAATATTACACAGATGATTGCGAATGTATTTCCCCATTTTATATACAGTGGAGTATATGAATATGTCTTTAATTTTGCATCAATAAATCCATTAATATTCAATGGTATTTTTTCTTTTACAATTCCTTTTGGAGTAATTGCCATTGAAATTCCCGTGTTTGCACATCTTACAAATGCTCGTTTAGATTCCACAGCTCTTACTATTGATTGAGCAGCGTGTTGATATGGACCAAGTGAATTTCCAAACCAAGAATCGTTAGTTACATTTAGGTGATATTTTGCTCCTTGTCGAACATTTTTAATACTTATTTGTGGAAAAATTGACTCATAACAGATCATTGGAGAGATCATTATTTCTCCATCAAATATTGTGAATGGCTTATTATTTTTTCCGGGTAAAAAGTTTGACTGTCCTAAGTTTAATTTTTTTAATGATTCAAATTTTTGGGAAAATGGAATATATTCTCCGAAAGGGACGAGGTGTACCTTATCGTATTTGCTTACAATTCCTTTTCCCTTAACAAAAGAAAATAAACTGTTAGTAAATATTATTTCATCATCTATATAATAATGGTCCGGTGATCCGGTAATAAGTATTTTGTTTGTTTTGTTGACTAATTTTTCTAATACCTTTCTATATTTGCTTGTACGAATATGAACCGGAGTAGCACTTTCAGGCCAAACAACTACATCTATCGAATCAATTCCTGGTTGTATACTCAACGAGTCAAGATTTTTGAAAACTTTTTTTCTATTCTTAATTTTCCACTTTTCTAATGAGCCATAATTTGGTTGTACTATACGAAAAGTAATTTCATTTGCAATCTCGAAATTAGTATTAAGTATGATAATTCCATATATGTAAGGTATTGTTAGTAATAATGCAACGGAAAAAATATATTTTTTTAATTTGGTATAATTATTTTTTATTGACAGAATAGCTTTATACAAAAGTATGTTAATTAGAATTATTATGAATGAAATGAGATAAATTCCACCTACATCAACTATTTGAAGGAATGGTAGATTTTTTACTTGTGAATTACCAAGAGAGATCCAAGGGAAACCAAATACGCCGTAACTTCTAATAAATTCAATTGAAACCCAAAATAATGGAAATGACAATAGTGCAAGATTTGTATTCCGCTTTTTGATCATTGTAAATAAGTAGCCGATAATTCCATAATTTATTGCTAAATATAATGCTCCTAATATCATTGAAATAGTTGCAAATATAAAATTGGTACCAACATTGAAAGCAAGCCAGTGGATCATGAAAACAGAGTAAATAAAACCAAAAATGTATCCGGTCTTAAATCCATTATTTGTGTTGTTTAAAATATGGATCAATGGGAGCAGAGCAATGAATACAAAATAAAATTGATTAAAAGGTGCAAATGATAAAACAGTAAAAAATACTGAAATTAAAATAGTTATTAAACGGTGTTCAAGTATAAATTTGGAAATATTTTTTAGATTTTTTATCATATTATCAACTATTAGAATTTAAATATTCTTTCATTATAATAAAAGCTGCCATTTGGTCTACTTTTTCTTTATTGTTCATAACATTGATCCCTTTTTTGATCAGTATTTCTTTTGCTTCAATACTTGTGTATCTTTCGTCCCATTTAATAATTTGACAATCAAAATTGGTTTCAAGCAATTCAATAAAAACATCTACTTTTTCGGTTTGGAGTGTTTTATTTCCTGATAGCCCGATAGGATAGCCGATGATGATCTTTTCTATAGAATACTTGTTATAGATATTCTTAATTTTTTCTATTGCAATTTCATTGGAGCCATTAATAATTAATGTAGGTAAAGAAATTGGAATTATATTTAATGGATCTGAAATTGCCATTCCTATTCGTTGGCTTCCGTAGTCAATTGAAATAATTCTCATTATTTTTTCTTTAATGGTTGTTCCAAATATTTCTTTAATATTTTACCTGGTGTGAAATGAGTTTTTTTATGAGGCTCTACATATACAATTTCGTTTGTTCGTGGATTGCGAGCTTTGGGTTTTGCTTTTGTCGGTTTAACCTCGAATGTTCCAAAATTACGAACTTCTATTCTAACAATATCTGTTTTTACATCTTTCATTAATAAATGTCTTAATGCTGTAAAAAAGTCATCAACGAGTGGTTTAATTTCATTTTGTTTGTGGTTGGATATATTTGCCATTTCTCTGGTAATATCCACTTTTGTAAATGTTTTTTTTGTCATAACAATTCCTTATTTTATGTTCTTTCTACTTTAATTATTCCCGGTATTTTTTTTAATTTTTTTATAACATTTTTTGTATGTTTTAAATTATCAACAATAATAATTATGTTTCCTTGCACAACTGTGTCCTGAGACTTTAGGCTAATAGAAGCAATACTTGTTTTCATATTTTTAATAACATTGCTGATGTCATTAAGAATTCCATTTCTGTTTTCACTTAAAATATTTAAGTGAGAGTAGAATGTATAGTCAATGTTTTTATCCCAGCTGACTTCAATTAACCTATCCAATTCTTTTTCTTCTGTTGGTATATTTGGACAATCGCTACGATGAATTGTAATTCCTTTTCCTCTCGTGATGTATCCTACAATGTCATCACCGGGTATAGGATTGCAGCCCTTATCGAAATTGACCATAATATTATTAACTCCTTGAACAGTAACACCTTTGGAAGTGCTCTTGTGGAATCGTGGAAAAAATTTCTTATTTTTTGTTTCTTCATCATCACTTAATTTATTTTCTTTACATAATTTGTCTATTATTTCCTTGATTGTGATTTCACCCTTTCCAATCGATTGATAGAAAAGGTCTTGTGTCTGGAAACCCATCTCTTCATATTTTTTAGATATAATTTTGATCTTATCGGTCATTTTTGCTTTACGAAGTTTTTTATCCAGAATTTCTTTACCTAAATTTACACTCTCTATATACTCATTTTTTCGAAACCATCTTCTAATGCGAGATTTTGCTCGATTTGTCTTTACGAATTTTAACCAATTATAGCTTGGTTTAATATTATTTGACGTAAGTATTTCTACTTTATCTCCACTGCTTAAAGTTGTATTTAGTGGGACAATTCTTGAATTAACTTTTGATCCGATACAAGAAAACCCTATTTCGGTATGAACTGCAAATGCAAAATCGAGAGCAGTAGCTTTTTGAGGCAGTGTAATTAAATCACCTTTGGGAGTAAATACGAAAATTTCATCTTTAAAAAGATCTATTTTCAATATTTCCATAAAATCTTCGCTACTATCTGGATCATGTTTTAGAATATCAATTAACTCTCTAAGCCAAAGTATTTTCTTATCAATTTCATCCATATCTTTACCGGTTTCTTTATATTTCCAGTGAGCTGCAATTCCTGTCTCTGCAATTCTATTCATTTCATTGGTTCTAATTTGAATTTCTATATTTTTCCCTTCTTGTCCTATTATTGTAGTGTGAACTGATTGATATCCGTTAGATTTTGGAGTAGCAATAAAATCTCTAAATCTTTCTGTAATAGGTTTAAACTGTTGATGAATAATTCCTAATACAGCATAACAATCAGAGACCTTATCTACGAGAATTCTAATGGCAAGAATGTCAAAGATTTCGTCTAATTTTTTATTTTGACGATTCATTTTTTTATTTATTGAAGATAAATTTTTTGTTCTTCCCAATATTTTTGCACTAATATTATTTTCAATTAATGAATTATGAATTATTTTTTTAAATTTATTAATATACTCATCAAAAGATTTCCTGTTCTTAAGCACTTCTTTTTTTAAAAATTTGTATTGACCCGATTGTAGATATTTAAAAGATAAGTCTTCTAATTCGCTTTTAATTTTATACATTCCTAATCTGTGAGCGAGTGGAGCATATACATCACGGGTTTCAAGTGATATACGTTTCTGTTTTGATTTTGGCATTGCGTCTAATGTTCTCATATTATTCAAACGATCTGCAAATTTGACAATTATAACTCTAATATCATTGGCAACACTAAGTAGCATTTTTCTGAAATTATTTGCTTGTCTGTCTTCCTGGCTATTAAACTTTATGTCACTTATTTTGGTTACGCCTTCAACAATATTTGCAATAGTTTCTGAAAATTCATTAGCAATTATTTTTTTTGAAAATTCGGTATCTTCTAAAATATCATGAAGTAATCCGGCACAAATAGTTGTCGTATCCATAGATAATTCTGTAAGAATTATTGTTGTGTTATATAAATGTGCAAAATAAGGTACTCCAGATAATCTGAATTGATTTGCATGGCCTTTTTTTGCAAAATTATATGTTTTCCACAGTAGCGGAATGTCTTTCTCTACTTGTGGATTGTACTTTCTAATTCTGTCTATTAGGTCTATGAATTCTTTTGGATATTTTTTATTGATTTTTTCGGGATCCATTAAAATGCACTATCTATTTCATCTTGATATTCGCCTAAAGCCAATTCATAAAATCTTGCAATATTTTTTTGGAAATTTAATCCAATTTGACCGATTGGGCCATTACGTTGTTTAGAAATTATTAATTCTGCCTTGCCTTCATCTTCCGGATCTTTAGAATAAATTATTGGACGAAAAATAAACATTACAACATCGGCATCCTGTTCTATTGCACCGGATTCTCTCAAATCAGATAATTGTGGCTTATGGTCACCACCTCTTTTTTCTACTTCACGGCTCAACTGTGAAAGGGCAATAACAGGTATTTTTAATTCTTTTGATAATGCCTTTAATCCTTGACTAATACTGGATATTTCATGTTGCCTGTTATCAATTCTTCCTGTTGCATGAGCTAATTGTAAATAATCAACGAACAAAACATCTAAACCTTTTTCATTCTTTAATCGTCTTGCTCTACTGCGAATATCCAAAATATTTAATCCGGCAGTATCATCAATAAAAATATCTGCTTCTGACAGATCACTTGCTGCCTTTGTTAGATCATTCCATAATGCTCCCGGAACATTTCCTTTTCTTAATTTTTGATGATCAATCCCACTTTGTGAACTTAAAAATCTCAAACCGATTTGTTGTTCAGACATTTCCAATGAAAATATTCCAACTTTATAACTATACGAAACTGCCATAGATCTCGCCATTGTAATTGCTAAAGCTGTTTTTCCCATAGAAGGTCTTCCGGCAATAATGATCAGGTCAGATTGTTGGAATCCGGATGTAATCGAATCTAATGGAGCAAAACCAGTATGTATTCCAATGACTTCACCTTTATGATGAGATAATTTATCTACATGATCAACCGTATCTTGTATTATATCGGGAATAGCATTGAAATCACCTTTAAATGTCCGCTCTTTCAAAGAAAATATATTTTGTTCTGCATTATCCAATATTGTGCCAACTTCTTCATCTTCATTGTATGCATCTCTAATAAGTTTCGTCGAAGTAGTAATAATTGTTCTTAAAGTAGCTTTGTCGCTAACTATTTGAGCGTAATATTCAATATTTGCTGCTGTAGGGACTGATGCAACTATTTTTGAAATATTAGCGCTCCCGCCGGCTTTATCTAACAACTTTAATTGCATAAGTTTTTCGGTTACAGTTAGGTGATCAATTGCTTGTGATAGTTTAGATAATTCTTTTATTGCTCTGAATAAAAACCGATGTGACTCTTTATAAAAATCACTTTCTTTTAATAATTCTATTCCGCGATAAGCAGCATCTGGTTCTAACATCATTGCACCTAATACTGCAATTTCTGCTTCTATTGATTGTGGTGGGGTTCTTGTAATATCTTCTGTCAATTTTATTCCTTTTAAAAATAATATTATAAATATTTATTTGCTATCATTTTGAAATCTGATGTAATGCTTTCTTTCCAATTTGGATTTCTAAGAATTGCTGCAGGATGATAAGTAACATATAGATCAACATTTTGATATTTATAAATATTACCTCTCATGCTACCTAAGGACAATTCTTTTTTTATTAATGTTTTTCCTGCTATTCTTCCTAAGGCAATAATAACTTTTGGTTTGATTAAAGAAATTTGTTTATGTAAATATGGCTCACAAGTTGCAATTTCGTCCGGAAGCGGGTCACGATTTCTCGGTGGACGACATTTCAAAACATTTGCAATAAAAATATCATCTCTGCTTAAATTAATATCCATCAATAATTTGTCAAGAAGTTTACCTGCTCTTCCTACGAATGTAATTCCTGTTTCATCTTCGGTCGCACCGGGAGCTTCACCAATAAACATAATATCTGCATTTGCATTACCATCACCGAACACGAAATTTTTACGATTATTTCCCAATTGACATTTTTTGCAATTTTCAATTTCTCTTTTATATTCTTCTAATTTGTTGGTAAACAGATCTTTTTTTAACATTATTTTATTCCCGAAAACATCTTTTAAATATCTTAAATATCTTATTGTTTTTTTGTCAATTTTTTGTGTGATCATATTAACATTTTTAATATTTCATCGGCTAATTTATTTTTCGTCATTAATTTCTTTTCAATAATTTTCTCATCTTTGGTGATCATTGTCGTTTTATTTGTATCGCTTCCGAAAGCAGCGCCTTTTTCATTTGGATCATTTACAATTATATAATCCAAATTCTTCTTTTTTAATTTCTCAATTGAGTTGTGAATTTTATTTTCAGTTTCGACACTAAATCCAACTAATATTTGATCTTTTTTTATCTTTCCTAATTCTAATAAAATATCTTTTGTTGTTGTTAAATTCAATATTTTTGGAATATCGAATTTTTTGATTTTTTTTGATTTTTTGATTGTTGGTTTAATATCTTCAACTGCTGCCGACATGATCACGATGTCAGCCCAATCAAATTGTTCAAGAACAGCTTTATACATATTTTCACTTGAGACCACGGAAATAGTGTCAATATTTTTAGGTGGAGAGATGGAGGTTGGACCTAAGATTAATTTTACATTTCCACCATATTTTTTTGCAGAATTTGCTAAAGCAATTCCCATTTTTCCGGTGGAAGAATTTGAAATAAATCGTACTGAATCCAAATATTCTCTCGTTGGACCTCCGGTAATTAGAATGTTTTTATCTCTCAATGGCTTGTCATTCGCAGAGAGCAGAGTATTAATAATTACATTTTCACTTGCCAATCTTCCAATTCCTTCGCCTTCAATATTAGTGGCTAATTTACCTTTTTCGGGTTCAATAATATTGTATCCGTTTTTAATAAGCGACTCTTTATTTTCTGTGAAAAACGGATTGTGATACATGTTTTTATTCATTGCTAAAGCAAAAAAAGTATTCTCAGGCTTAGAAGTCATTAACATTGTGCTTAATAGATCATCGGCAATTCCATTTGCAACTTTCCCAACAATATTTGCGGTAGCAGGTGCGATTAGAAAAATATCCGATTGACTTACAAGGTCAATATGACGAGTAGAAACGACTCTTTCTTTTTCAAACATATCCGTAAGAACTTTATTTCCGGAAAATGTTTCAAAGATAAGAGGTGTCATGAATTCCTGAGCCGATTTTGTCATTATAACATTTATATCGCAATTATGATCATTGGTAAGACGACGGATGAGAGAAGCAATTTTGTATATTGCAATTCCACCCGTTAAGCCCAGTAATATTTTTTTGTTATTTAAATTCATAATTTGATAGAACGCAGACAACACGAATATGACAGATTAACACGTATAAGATAATTCCTAATTATTTCTTTGTGTTCTTTGTCTCTTCCTTGTGTGCTTTGTGGTTATAATTCTTCTTCTTCTTTTTCTTCATCTTTATATCCAAA
>JAUVLI010000125.1 GCA_030600775.1 Fidelibacterota bacterium
AAAAAACTATGAGCATTTATTTTGCTAAAGAAAACACATTAATTAATTATAGAATTACTCCGATATCGCTTACTTTTCATATTCAAACCGATACAGGAAACACAAAATAATAATAACTTTAAATTAATATTTAACTAAAAACTAAAAGACGATGAAAACTATGAAAGAAATCACTAAACTCAGGAATTTGGTTATTTTATTAAGTTGTTACTTTTTAATAACCGGTATTAATGCATTCTCGCAAGACGAAAAACCATCTCCACGCTACGGTCATACTTTTGTTACTGTTGTTAATGGGAATGATACAAGTATTTTACTTTTTGGAGGTGACAATGGTGCTAAAGTAGTAATAAACGAATTATGGGCATACAATAAGGACAACAGTAAATGGGAGAAGAAAGAATCTAATAATCCACTAGCACGTCGCAACCATGCCGCAGTAGAAAACAATAACAAAATGATTGTTATTTTTGGGGACGGCACATCAGGTCTGCTTTCTGATATCTGGAAATATGATCCATCATCTAACTCATGGGAAGAATTACCTTCCGGTGGAACAAATGTTCCTGCAGCAAGAAAAGATTTTACAGCTTCGGTTGTAGATAATGAAGTTGTCATAGTTGGAGGGGAAACAGATTCAGGACCCAGTGATGAAGTATACGCTTATGATTTAGCTAATAACACATGGGAACAAAAAGCGTCTTATATGGGTGCTGTTACAGGTCACGGAGCATTTGTAAATAATAATCTTTTGTATGTATTTGGCGGAAGCGACCCACCAAGTTTCAGAAATGATATGTGGTCGTTTAATATACAAACAAATTCATGGAGTTATGTGAATGCAGGCGGAAGTGTTCCGGACGAAAGTGCTCATTTTGGTTATTCTTCTTCCGGTCAGTATTTTTATACTGTAGGCGGTAATAATGATGGCAAAACTGTATTTGATAAAAGCTATATGTTTAATTTAGTTGATCTTACATGGACTGAATTAGGTGATGTCCCCGCACTAACAAAATTAGCTGCTGCATTTGTAGGGGATAATTCAGGCAATGGCGAGTTATATACATTCGGGGGACAGGACGACCAGGGAATGGAAACCGATATCTTTATGTGCTATAATACCACCAACGGAACATGGATTCCTGTGCATATCCCACAATTAGAAGACAATAAGTATATGATTGATGTTTATCCAAATCCTTTTAATAATGAAATCATGATATCCGGAACAGATAATAATCGGACAGTTTATGTTGAAATTTATGATATTATTGGGAAAATGGTTTACATGCAAAATTATAAAGCAACTGAAATTAAAATTAATTTGAATGGTTTTGATAAAGGTACATACATCTTAAAAGTTAAGGATGAGAATGGGATAATAATAAGGGTTGAGAAAATTGTGAAACAGTAGGAAAGCATATTGCAATTAATCAACGTAGAATATAAATATTTCCCCTGCTATTACACTTAGGGTGGTTTGTCTTTTGCCTGTCATCAATATTTTATATACTTTATAAAAGGGATTTAAAGTAATGGAGTAATGAAATATTGGATAAAGTGTATAAGGTTTCTCTTATTTTCTCTTACGACAGCAGAGTATCCTTTAGATTTGTAAATAATTTTAAATTCTAAATTTCTTTCAACAATGCACAATTTATTTTATTATACGCCAGTAAGATTTTATGTACTTTTGTATTTTAAAATTAAGGATAGATAAATGAATTTTTGGAATAAAGGTATTGAGAAAAAGTTTTTCACAGAAGCAATGAAAAATTTTGCCTCACCTGAACAATTATTTTACAAATTAATTGATGGATATTTTGCATACGTCCCAAAAGGCAAAAGTGCAGAAGGTCAAACTTTACAAAGCAGAAATTCTCTAATTGGACAATATACAGAAAAATGGTGCAAAGACTTTTTTCAGCCTATTGCAAAAGAATTAGGATTATATGCAGTTAGTAGTGTCGTTTGTCCTGAACTTGGATTAACAACCCAAAGTGATGCTGATTTAGCATTTTGTACTATTAACGAAACTCAACAAAAAGCAGAAAATATAAAATTGCTTTTTGAAATAAAAATGAGCATTGTGAACAACTACAAATTTGAAAATAATAAAGTTACTTTTGTAGGTGATTACAAAAAACATAAGGGTAATCCTTCAATTTTACGTTCTGATTCTATGCTCAAAGCAATTGGAAAATCAATAAATATTAGAGTTTCCGGAACAAAATCAACAAAAATTCCAATTGTTATTTTAGGAAATAGTCCTATCACGAAAAATTATGCAAAAAAGGTTGATTTTTTGAAAAAGGCTGGAATTATACAAAGTTTTATTTCTTTATATCCTAACCCAACAAAAGACTGTATAAAAAATACTGAAAACAAAGGCTTTCAAATATTTATTGAATATAAAGATTTGGCTAAATATATTAAAGAAGTAGTTAATTCAGATATGAATTTCTTTTCTTTAATGTTACCTAAAATGAAATTAGGACAAATTATTACTATTTCTGCAAAAGAGAAAAATGATATTTCAAAAGCAGAAAAATTTTTCAAACTTGCAGCGTAAGAGAAAACACTATGAAAAAATATGAAGTTAAAATTTATTACACTGGTTTTTGCACATATGAAATAGATGCAGAAAATGAAGAGCAAGCCATTACAAAAGCACGAAATTTAGAAATAAATAGAAATGAAATTTTATCTAATATAGAAAATTGGAAAGAAGCAGATGAAGCATTTGAAACCGAAAATAAAAAAAGTAAATAGCACTATTGAATATGACTATCTTACAATAAAAGTTACTCAAAGTAGAATAGATAAAGGGTTACTATCTATTCCAGTTTCACTAATTGATGTATTTCCCCACAAAAAGCAGAAAATAAAAGTTTATTTTGATGATAATAAAAACTATTTGGAACTCAATTTTACACCATATTCAAGTAGTAGCAGAGAATGTAGAATTGGTGGAATGAAGGAATGGTTTAATTTACATAAAGTAAGTAATAACGAAGAACTTGTAATTCAAATCATTGATGAAGATAAATGTGAATTTAGATTATTTACTGAAAAGCAATATTTACATACTATAAAATTACTACGGAGTAAATTTGATAACTCTTATGACGACATAGCCACGACAGAAAATATTAATAAACTTGCAGCAATTTCAAATATAAATCAAAGCGAAGTTATCGAAAATGAATTTTATAGATTATCGAATCAGTATGATTCAAATAGAAATTTTACTAAAGTTGCCATAAAAAAAAGCAAAGAATCTGTACCATACTCTATTAGGAAAATACTAGGAGAAATCTATAAAGGAAAGTGTCAATTATCCAATTTCACATTCATTCAGAAAAATGGAAATCCATATTTCGAAATTCATCACATTAAAGAAAATAAAGGTAATTATTTAAGAAATTTATTGGTTGTAAGTCCAAATATTCACGCTCAATTTACCTATTCAAGAAAGAAAGAATATTTTGATGATAATGGTTGGTTGAGAAAAGTGAACTTTAATAAAAAAGAATTTAATGTATATCAATTTATTGATAAAATTGATAAGAGAAAATTTATTAAAGAAGTTCATCAATAGCAAAATAATATTGCAAATGATTACATCACCACCTTACAATGTATCAAAAAAATATGACGAAGATTTATCTTTATCCGAATATTTGGAAATGCTAAAAAAGGTTTTTACAGAAACTTATAGAGTTTTAGTTAATGGTGGTCGTGCTTGCATAAATGTTGCAAATCTTGGTAGAAAACCATATATTCCATTATCTGATTACATTTCGCAAATGATGATAGAAATTGGTTTTAATATGCGTGGTGAAATTATTTGGAATAAAGCAGCAAGTGCAAGTCCTTCTACTGCTTGGGGAAGTTGGCTGTCTGCTTCTAATCCAATATTAAGAGATATTCACGAGTATATTTTAGTATTCTCAAAAGGAGACTATAAAAGAGATAGAAAAATAGATGAAAAGGAAACAAAACAAAATACTATTTCGAGACATGAATTTATTGAATGGACAAAATCAATATGGACATTCAATGCAGAATCTGCAAGAAGAGTTGGTCATCCTGCACCATTTCCGATTGATTTACCACACAGATTAATACAATTATATTCTTTTACAACTGATATTATTTTAGACCCATTTATGGGAAGTGGGACTACTGCCATTGCTGCTTTAAAAAATAACAGAAAATATGTAGGATTTGAAATAAGTCAAGATTATATAAAACTAACTGAACAGAGAACTGCACCATTTGAAAATATGTTGAAACTTGAATAATTGAAGATGAACGACCTACAATTAACAATGTAGTGTTTTTTATGATTCAGCAGATTTGCAGATTTTTATTTTTTTATAATCAAAATCCCAAAATCTCTTATCGCAGAATGATTTTCTTTATTTCCCGTTTATTTCCGTAAGATAAATTATAAAAATATAATCCGGGAGAAACTTTTGAACCGCCGGTATTTTTGGCATTCCAAAGAAATTTGTGTTTCCCTTTTAATAATCTGGAATCAACTATTGTTTTTATTTCCTGTCCGAATAAGTTATAAATCTTAAGTGTTACATCTTTATTCTCGCTAAGGTTAAAAACAATATTAAATTCGTTGCTCGAAGGATTTGGATAAACATTACTTATCTTATTATTTTCATTAACCGGATTTTCAAGTCCGGTTCCTATTTCCTGTATTTCAATAAAAACATCTGAAGAAATTCTGTATTCACCGGCTTGTAGCTCGATAGGGGAGTTTACATCTATAACATTTAAAGTATCGCCGGTAAACAACTCATACCAATCACCTGTGTGAGGGAAATTTGGATTGATGGAAGAAACTGTAACACCAAAGTTTCCGATAATTCTCATGTTCATACTTTCGTGATTGAGTTCGATTCTTTTCATCGCACCACTCAGGCTAAGAGTAAAATCTTCTGTTTCAAAAACATCTTCATTCTTTTTAATATCCATAAGCACAGATATCACATCATGTAAATATTTACGTCTGTATTGATCGTAATAATCCCACCTAACCGGTTTTTCCCCGAGACGACCATTATAATTAATAGAATAATCATATCCCAATTCTCCAAATTGCCAAATCATT